>JANMRJ010000933.1:0-2670 GCA_031370985.1 Acidimicrobiales bacterium | reverse complement strand
TGGGGAATCACGCCCTTCCGAGTCACGGGACGGCCACCGCCATCGCCCTGCTCCTGTTCGTCGGCGCGGTAGGCAAGTCGGCGCAGCTGCCGCTGTACGTCTGGCTGCCCGACGCCATGGAGGGTCCCACCCCGGTCTCGGCCCTGATCCACGCCGCCACCATGGTCACTGCCGGCGTGTTTCTGATGGTACGGGTCAACCCCATCCTCGACATGGCGCCGGGAGTCCTCACCCTCATCGCCGTTGTCGGCGCGCTGACCGCCTTCTTCGCGGCCACCATCGCCTGCGCCCAGAACGACATTAAGAAGGTGTTGGCCTACTCGACGGTCTCCCAGCTCGGGTACATGTTCCTGGCCGTCGGGTCGGGGGCCTACATCGCCGCCATCTTCCACATGGTCACCCACGCCTTCTTCAAGGCCCTCCTCTTCCTCGGCGCCGGCTCGGTGATCCACGGAATGCATGACGAGCAGGACATGAAGCGCATGGGCGCCCTGCGGAAGTGGATGCCGATCACCAGCGGCACGTTTATCGTCGGGTGGCTGGCCATCGCCGGCGTGCCGCCGTTCTCGGGCTTCTGGTCGAAGGACGACATCCTCCTGAGCGCCTTTGAGAAGAACAAGGCCCTGTGGTTCATCGGGCTGGTCACCGCACTGATGACCGCCTACTACATGAGCCGCCAGGTCTTCCTGGTCTTCTTCGGCGACGAGCGGTGGAAGAAGCCGGCCGCCGATGACGCCCACGGCGCCGATCCCGCCGTTGGGCACGGAGCCGATCCCGCCGTTGGGCACGGAGCCGATCCCGCCGTTGGGCACGGAGCCAGCGGCGACTTCAAGCCCCACGAGTCGCCGGGCACGATGGCCTTCCCGCTCGTGGTGCTGGCGGTGCTGGCTGCCGTCGCCGGGATCCTCAAGTCGCCGCTGGAGCACTGGCTCGAACCGGTGCTGGCCCACCCCCACGAGTTCGCGTCGTCCAGCAGCACCAAGCTGGGGCTGATCGTGGTCACGACCGTGGCCGCCGTCGCCGGCCTGGGTCTCGCCTACTCCAGCTGGCTCAAGGGCAAGCGGGCCCGCCAGACACGCCTGGAACCCGAGGTCCTGCGCCGCGCTTGGTACGTCGATGAGCTGTACCAGCGCATCGTCGAGAAGCCCGGCCGGGCGTTGGCCAACTTCAGCGCTTTTGTCATCGACGCCAAGGTCATTGACGGCACGGTGAACGGCGTGGGCGCGCTGGTGCGGGCCGGCGGCACCCGCCTACGGACGGTCCAGTCGGGATTCGTCCGCAGCTACGCCTTGGCGGTCGCCGTCGGCGCGGTGGCCATCCTGGCCTACGCCGTCGTGAGGGCGGGTTAGCGACGGTGTCCGAGAGCCTGCCGATCCTCACCCTCCTGATCCTGGTCCCCGTGCTGGGGGCGGTCGTCGTCGCCTGCCTGCCCCGCGAGAACGAGGGCATGGTGAAGCTGGTCGGGCTGACCTTCGCCGGCGTGGCGCTGGCCCTCTCGGTCGCCCTCGTGTTCGACTACCGGGCCAGCGGCACCGGGTTCCAGTTCATGTCTGAGCATGTCTGGATCCGCTCCTTCGGGATCTCCTGGAAGCTCGGCGTCGACGGGATTTCGCTGTTCCTGATCGGCCTCACCGGCGTGCTGTTCCCACTGGCCATCATCGGCCCGACGGTGCACCGCGACGTGAAGGGCTACGTGGCCTGGCTGCTCCTGCTCGAGGCCGGTTGCATGGGCGTCTTCCTCGCTCTCGACCTGTTCCTGTTCTTCCTGTTCTGGGAACTGGTGCTCGTGCCCATGTACTTCCTCATCGGCGGGTGGGGCTACGACCGGCGGATCTACGCCACCATCAAGTTCTTCCTCTACACGATGGTCGGCTCCGCCCTCATGCTCGTCGGCATCCTGGCCGTCGTATTCCTCCACCAGCGGGCCACTGGCAATCTCACCTTCGACGTGGTGACCCTCGCCAAGGAGCAGTCGCTGTCGTCCAGCACTGCCCGGTGGCTGTTCATGGCCTTCGCCGCCTCGTTCGCCATCAAGGTACCGATCTTCCCCCTGCATACCTGGCTGCCCGACGCCCACACCGAGGCGCCGACGGGCGGGTCGGTGATCCTGGCTGGGATCATGCTGAAGCTGGGCACCTACGGGTTCCTGCGCTTCGGGCTGTACATGTTCCCCCAGGCCGCGGTCGACCTGGCGCCCATCTTCCTCACCCTCGGCACCATTGGCATCATCTACGGCGCAGTCGTGGCCACGATGCAGAAGGACTTGAAACGCCTGGTGGCCTACTCCTCGGTGGCTCACCTCGGGTTCATCGTGCTGGGCATCTTCGGCCTGTCGCAGCAGGGGCTCGAGGGCGGCGTGCTCCAGATGGTCAACCACGGTCTATCCACGGGCGCGCTCTTCTTCCTGGTCGGGATGATCTACGAGCGCCGGCACACCCGCCAGATCGCCGAGCTCGGCGGCATACAGCGGGTGGCACCAGTGTTCGCCGGCGTCTTCATGCTGGTGATGCTTTCGTCGATCGGCCTGCCCGGCCTCAACGGTTTCGTCGGCGAGTTCCTGGTGCTGATCGGCACTTTCGTGACCCGGCGCTGGTGGGCCGTCGTTGCCACTGCCGGCGTCATCCTGGCTGCGCTCTACCTGCTGTGGGCCTACCAGCGGGTGTTCCACGG
>JANMRJ010000911.1:0-3139 GCA_031370985.1 Acidimicrobiales bacterium | reverse complement strand
GCAGCTGCTGGCGCCGCTGTGCCCGTTCCTGTCCGACGAGATGTACCGCATGCTCACCGGCTCGGCCTCGGTGCACCTCAGCGACTGGCCCAAGCCGGTCGGACCGCCCGACGCCGCTCTATCGGCGGAGATGACAGCGGCCCGCCGCATCGTCGGCCTGGGCCGCGCCGCCCGCACCGATGCCGGCGTGCGTACCCGCCAGCCCCTCCGGCGGGCGCTGCTGCTGCACCCCGGCGCCGGGCTGTCCGACGCGGTCAAGGAGGAGATCAAGGCCGAGCTCAATGTGCGGGAGCTGGAAGACATCGAGACCCTGACCGACCTGATGACCTGGACGGTCGTCCCCAACTTCAAGGCCCTCGGCCCCCGGCTGGGCAAGAAGGTGAACGACGTAAAGGCCGCCCTGGCCGCCGCGGATGGGTCGGAGGTACGCCAGGCGCTGGAACGTGACGGGTCGGTGGAGATCGCCGGCGAACGTCTCGGCCCCGATGACATCGAGGTGCGGGCGTCGAGCCACGAGGACTTCGCCCTGGCCCAGGAGGGCGGTTGGGCCGTCGCCCTCGACCTCGACCTCGACGACGACCTGCGCACCGAGGGCGTGGCCCGCGAGATCGCCCGCGGCCTCAACGACCTGCGCAAGGCCCGGGGGTTGGCGTTGTCGGACCGCATTGCGTTGACGGTCGACGCCGGCCCGCGTGTCCTGGCTGCGGTTGAGGCGCACCGGCCGTGGATCTCGGCCCAGGTGCTGGCGGTGGAGCTGGTGGCCGGCGAGGTCGGCGCCGAGGCGGCCGGCCTCGACGTGGACGGCGAGCCGCTGCGGGTCGACCTGCGAGTCGTCCGCTAAACCCGAGCGCTGTTCCGCCGGCGTCGGCAGGGACAATCGGGGACAATCAACGGGGTCCAGGCCCCGCCGATTGTCCCCGATTCTGGGGTCAGGGTCGCTTGGCGGCGCGAGCCTTCTTGACGGCTTCCTTCATCGGCGGGGCGGCCGTGCGGGCCGCCTTGGCTGCGGCGGGCGCCTTCTTGGTGGCCGCAGCCTTTTTGACCGCTTCCTTCATCGGCGTGGGAGCCGCGACCTTGCGGCCGAACGGGGCTTGGGGCGGCGCCGGGGCGGCGGTGGCCTTCGTGGCCTTGCGTGCCGGCGCCTTTGAAGCGGCAGCCTTCCTGACCGCCTCCCTCATGGGGGTGGTCGAGGCGGCGCGCGCCTGGCGGGGCGCCGGCGCCCTTGTCGCGGCCGGCGCCTTGCGGGCGGGTGCCCGACTGGGCCGAGCAACCGACGACTTGGCCGCGAGGCGGTCGACCCGGTCGAGGATCGTGCCCCGGGCCCGACCCTGCTGCTCGCGAGCGCGGACATCGGCCAGCTCGTCGGCGTCGAGCTCGCTCAGCCGGGGCAGGATCTGCCCGACGGTCAGCGAGTCGTAACCGGCGATGGGGAACTCGTCGACGGGCGAGACCAGCTCGTCGACCTCGTCGACCTCCTCGTCATCGTCGGATTCCTCGTCATCGTCATCGAACTCGTCGTCCTCGAGATCGCCCGCGTCGTCCTCGTCGTCGACCGGGCCCACGGCGATGACCGACGGGGTGGCGTCGGCCTCCCACTCGTCGTCGTCGACCTCCCAGGCAGGCTCCTCCTTGGCCGCTAGCAGGGTGTCGATCCGGCTCAGAATGGTGAAGCGGTTCTTGGCCTCCGACTCACGGGCCCGGACGGCTTCGAGCTGGTTGCGGTCGAGCGCGCTCAGTCGGCGCAACAGATCGGTGGCGCGCAGCTCGTCGTAGTCCGCGATGGGGAAGTCTTCGTCGTCGTTGTCGTTGGCCGACACCGCGGCCATCTCCATGGTCATCGGCTCCGGAGCGACCATCGGCGCCGGCTCTACCGGCGGCGTCTCGTCACTGCGCCGGCCGCGGAGCCGACCGAGCAGGGCAGTACCGGCCGCCTTGGTGGCCGCCTCGTCGCTCACCGGCGCGGCCGCACGCGTCGGGGGCGGCGGCGAGAAGCTCGTCGTCTGGGCTGGCGCCGGCGCAGCCATCGGTGCGGGAGCGCTGTAGGACGCCGGCGCCGGCGGCGCAGCGGCCGGTGCCGTGTACGGCGTCCCGACCGGCGCCGACTTCGGCTCCGGTCGGCCGCGCAACACGGCGACCGCCAGCACCACACCGGCCAGCACGCTGCAGCCGATGGACAGGTAGATGAGAGTCAGTCCTGACTGCAGCAGTCCCACGACGAGCGTCACTGCAGCTGCCAGGACGAGCACGAAGCTCACCAGAACCAACACGTCACCATCCCAATCTGTCTAGACAAGACCCCGCGCATCCTAAACGCTCCGCCCACGTCGACCCGCCGGCCCAGGCTACTAACAGATACTGCGGCGCAGGATCGAGATGGCGAGAAGCACGATCATCGGCGACAAGTCGAGGCCCATGCCCCCCATCCCCATCGGCGGGATGATGCGCCGGATGGGTCCGAGGACCGGCTCGGTGAGCGCGTAGAGGAACTGGTACACCGACGCCAACCCGGAACCCGGCTCGACCGGGAACCACGAGAGGATGATCCGGGCGAAGATGATGACGAGGTAGGCATCGAGGAGCCTACAAAGCAGCGTCTGGATCACGTTAGGCGCGGTACAGGCCGCGCTCTTGCAAGCGGCGCTTCTCTTCGGCGGACACCTCGACGTTGGACGGCGTGAGGAGAAAAACCTGGTCAGCGACGCGTTCCATCGCACCGCCAAGGCCATAGGTGAGCCCTGACGAGAAGTCGATCAGACGTCGGGACAGGTCGCGATCGATCCCCTGGAGGTTCACGATCACGGGCTGGTTGGCCTTCAGCTTGTCTCCGATCTCCTGAGCGTCGTTGAACCCTACCGGCACCGTCACGTGGACCTTGGCCGCCTGCGGTTGGGTGAACGGCCGCACCACCGAGGGACGAGGCTGGACGGTGACCGCGCCGCTGCTGCTACCGAGCCCACTGCTGCCCATGCCGCTGCCTCCCACTGCGTAGCCTCCCATTGGGCGGGACTCACCCCGCGGATCGTTGCCACGCGTGTCGTAGCCGCGCAGGTCCCCGCCGGCGTCGTCGCGGGGCAGCGTGCGCACGCCGCTGGGCTCGGGGTCGTAGATGCCGTCGAGCGGTTCGGGGCCCGAACGCGAC
>JANMRJ010000906.1:0-1585 GCA_031370985.1 Acidimicrobiales bacterium | reverse complement strand
GGCGTTGTCCTGGAAGCCGTAGGGCGTGTCGAGGAGGACTGCCCGGACTGGTCCCTCCCCCAGGCGCTCGAGGAGGGCACGATGCACGCGGGCCATCGTGGGCGTCGTCTCGCCCGAGCCGATGATCGCGAGCAACCGCGGGGTCACCCGAAGAACCCGTCGGCCGTGGCATCCAGCAGGAGCGCGGCCAGCGCAGCGGGATGCTGGGCATGCAGGTCGTGATCGCCGGTGAACCAGACGACGCGGGAGCGCGGCGAGGCCGCTTCGGTCGCGGCCAGGGCCTCGCGCTTGGCGGCCGTCCACTCCGGCTGTCCGGTGTCGACTGGCACGACGAGTGCCGGCACCTTGAGGGCAGGCAGCAGGCGTGACGGGCGTTGCTCCCACAGGGCGTGCAGGATCGCGAGGTGACGCGTCTCGGTCAGCCACGGCGCGACCGTCCCGTCAGCGCGCACCTCGAAGTTGGCGAGCGTCGCCCGGATTCCGCTGTCCGGCCAGTCCGGATGCGCGCTGCGCAGGTAGCGCTCTATCTCGACCGCCGGTGTTCCGATCAGGCGTGGCGGCGCGAGCTGCTGGCGGCAGGTTGGCCAGTCCGGAAAGCGGTCCGCCAGGTCGTCGGTGCCACCATCGAGGAGCACGATCCCACGCGTCAGCTCCGGGTGGCGGATCGCCGTCTCCAGGACGACATTCGCGCCCCACGACTGGCCGACGAGGATCGGTCGCTCCAGGGCGAGCGTCGCCACGAGGCAGCGCAGATCCTCGGCCATGGTCGCGAAGTCATAGCCCGTGTCGGGCTTGCCGGACCCGCCGTGGCCGCGCAGGTCCACGGCGGCGACGATGTGGCCGACGGCCGAGAGATGCTCCGCCACGTCATCCCAGAGGTGGGCGTTCGAGGCCAGACCGTGGACGAGCAGGAAGCCCGGCCCGGCTCCCGGGCGACGCAGGATGCGGAGCATGACGCCCGGCGCCACCCGCACCCGGCTCTCGCCTGGATCGTCGTTCCCGTTGGTCGAGCGGCGCTCGAGGCCGCTCGCATCGTGGTGCTCCGTGATCTCGCCCATCAGTCACCGCTGCTGCGCCTGGGGAACCGGCTCCGCCATTGTCTCTCAGTTCATCGACCCGAGTTCGTCCAAGCCTGATCGTGACGCCGCTCAGCCGACAGGTGTCGGCTCGGGTCGGGGCAGCAGGCCGAGCTGGAGCATGACCCCGAGTTGATCTGGCACGCCCCAGTGCTCGACGATCTTGCCGTCCACGAACCGAGCGCTGTCGAACACGTCGATCTCGATCCGCGTCCCGGTCGAGGGGTGCCCCATGACCGAGCCGTTGCTCACGCCGCGCGCACGATTCCGAATCCAGACCATGTCGCCGTCCGCCACGAGATCCTCGATCGAGAGCTCGAAGTCGGCGAACCAGCGGTGGAGTGTCCGGATCGTGTCCTTGACGCCGTCCGTACCCGGCCTGGACCCTCGCTGGTGCTCCAGACACTGCGCTGACACGGTCTCGTCGACGACGCTCAGGTCACCCTGGGTGAAGCCGACATCGATCAGCCGGCGAAACTGTGCGACGTTCTGTGCGGTCGACATGGTCT
>JANMRJ010000904.1:0-1123 GCA_031370985.1 Acidimicrobiales bacterium | reverse complement strand
GTGTCGGGCAACAGGACGTGGTATTTCACGTCGAGAAGACGGGCCATGTTGTCGGCGCGCTCGACAAAGGTGGCCACCGCTCCCATCGGGAGGGCATCGGCGGTGATGCCCACCCAGTCGTCCCGGCCGTCCGGGGGGTCGAGGCCCACACAGGGATCCTACCGGGGGGGCGAAGTCCGCAGGTGGGAAGGGCCGCATAAGGTGGAACCCGATGGAGTTCGTCGAGCCGGAAGACGACCCGCAGCCGTACCGCGAGCCCCTTCCACCGGACGACCGCCTCTGGCGGCACCCGTCCGAGATGGGTGTCGAGCGGCCATCGGTCCGGCGGCAATTGTGGGTGATCGCCCTCGCCTCCGCCCTCGCCGCCAGCGTCCTGTCGGCCGGCCTGGCGGTCGTCGCCGGCAACCTCCTTGACGCCGGAGCGAAGGGCGGTCCCCTCGACACGAGCGCCAACGCCCCGCGAGTGGCGTCGACGCTCTCGGTCCCGACCCTGGTCGGCACCCGGGCCGACGTCGTCGCTATCGCCGACCGGGTCCGGCCGGCGATCGTCCAGCTGAAACTCGGTCGCAGCGGGAGCGGGTCAGGCGTCATGTTCCGCGCCGACGGGCACATACTCACCAATGCCCACGGCGTCGACGGCGCCACCTCGATCACCGTCGTCCTCGCCACCGGGCGGGAGGTCCCGGCCAAGGTCGTCGGCGCCGACAAGGCCAGCGACACCGCTGTCGTCAAGGTCGAGGGCGGCCCCTTCGCGGTCGCCGAGCTCGGTACGAGCGCCGACATCAAAGTCGGCCAGGCGGTCATCGCCATCGGGTCGCCCCTGGGCCTGACCGGGGACCCGTCAGTGACCGTCGGCGTGGTTAGTGCCCTGCACCGCACGGTGCGGACGCGGACCGGCGGGACACTCGTCGACCTGGTCCAGACCGACGCCCCGATCGCACCCGGCTCGTCGGGGGGCGCCCTGCTCGACGCCGGCGGGCGGGTCATCGGGCTCACGACCGCGGTCGCCACCCCCGACGCCGGCGCCGAGGGGTTCGGCTTCGCCGTCCCCATTGAAGCCGTCCGCGCCGCGGCCGAGCAGCTCCTCGCCAGCGGCCGCGTCGTGACGGTGTGGCTGGGCGTC
>JANMRJ010000845.1:0-2420 GCA_031370985.1 Acidimicrobiales bacterium | reverse complement strand
CCAGCTGGTCCAGGGTCAGGCCGGCTAGCTCCGAGCGACGGAATGCTCCGGTGTAGCCCACCAGCAGCACGGCTCGGTCCCGCTTCCCGGCCAGGGTTTCGAGATCCAGCGCCACCACCATGGCGGCGAGCTGGGTGGTGGTAAGGGGGTCGCGCTTGGCCTGGGCCTTTCCGTAGGTGCGGCGGATGCCGGCCATCAGCTCGCGGACCTTGACGTGGCGGGCAGGGGAGGCCCCATGCCAGTTGATCTCGTGCACGTAGGTGATGGCGGCCAGGCGACGCTCCAGGGTGGACAGCGAGTAGTCGGCGGCGTTGGCGTCGGCCACCAGGGCGGTGAGGTAGAGGTAGACGGCCTCGGCGCTGGCCGGCAGGGCCGGGGTGGCGACGGTGGAGCACCAGTCGGCGAAGTGGGCAAAGTCGCCGGCGTAAGCCCGCCGGGTGGAACCGGCCCGATTGTTGGCCTCCAGCTCAAAACCCTCGACGGCCAGGCGCCGCAGGGTGTGGGCCACGGCTGGATCGAGCTGGTCGGCCAAGCCCGAGCCGGACGAAGCCATCGGCTCCGATCCGGATGGCGTCACTGGGCTGGGGAGGGTCGCCACGGGCGCTCACCCTACGTTCGGCGAGTCCTCCGGTGGTGGACCAACTCGCGAGAACAGTCCTTCTCGCGAGTCAGCGTGGGTCTCTTGAAGTAGGCCTGCCGAGTCAGAGTCAGGCGGTGGAACGTGGTTTGGTGACAGGCGGCGCGTCGTGGCGGGCGGTCAGCTTCCGCATGGCTTGCTTATAGGTCTTCTGGGCCTGGTAGAGGTTGGCGAAATGCATTTCCTGGGTGATGGTGGCCCAGTCCTGTTCTGCCAGGTGGCGTCGGCGGATGATCATGGCTTCGCGCCGATCGAGCTGAGCCAGGGCCCGGTCGATGGCGTCGCCCACCAGGAACGCTTCGAAGTCGGCGGAGCTGCTGAGGCAGGCCAGGTCGTTCGGTGCTCGAATGGGGGTTGGCGGTGGCCCGCAGGGCGCGGTCCTCGGAAGCCACATGAGCCATGATCGTGCGGAGCCAGGCGAAGGGCCGTGCGTCGCCTCGGTACGTGTGGCGGTGTTTCCAGGCCCGGAGAACAACGCTACGTCAGGGATTCCTTGACGCACGCTGATCGTCAGGATCTTCTTGACGTATGACGGACATCGACCCCGAAGAGTGGATCCGCCTCGAGGCGGAGAAGTTGAGTGCAGCCCGGGCCGGCCTGGGCGACGCCGTGCGCCACGCCCGGGCCGAGCACGACTGGTCGTGGGCCGATGTCGGGCGGGTTCTCGGCGTCAGCAAGCAGGCCGCTCAGGAGCGCTTCGGCCGGGTGCCGGAGGTGGTGGTCAAGGTGGAGACCCCCCAGGGCGTGGACATGCACGCCGACGTCTCCAATGTGGCCCAGGACGGGGCGGTGCCCTCAGCGCCCGTCGCTCGCCGCCGCCGACCGGCGCAGGTGGCTGAGCCCACGATCTGCCCGGGGTGCGCTCGGGGCGACCACCCGGCCTGCGTGGTCCGGACGATCAACACCCTCTCGTGGCGTTGCGACTGCACCTGCACGCCCCTGACCTGGTCCCGCACCGAAGATGCGGACCACGTTGGCCCTCGACCCTAGAAACTTCCCGGTCCAGCAGCGTAGGAGGGTCCCGAATCGACCCCCTGACCCCCGTTTCTTACAGTTATCGGGGGTCAGGAACGGAGGCCACCTGGGTGTGATCGCCCTTGGCCGTTATGTCGGCCCGCATGCCTTCCGGAGGTAGTCCTCCACGTGGCTGATGGCCAGCTCCACCGAGGGGGCCTGCAGCTTCCTGGCCATGTCGGGTGAGACCTTGGCGAGCTCGTAGCCGGCCTTCTGAAAGGCAGCGCTGAAGTCGGCGATGGTCCCCGCCAGGAGAGTGACATCAGCTCGGATCTCCGGGGGGACGGTCGCTACCGATCGGGCGATGTCAGGCGAAGCCCGCTCGGCCAGCGACCGGAGCTCGGTGGGGTCGGTCAACCGGAGCATCATGGTCCTCAGGTCCCGCACATACCCGGTGGCGAGCGGACAGAATGCGGGCGTAGGCAGGGTCGTGGGGACCGGCGCCGTGGCGACCGTCGGAGGGGTTAGAGCGTCCGCAACTGTCGCCACCCGAGCCGTCGTGGTCGTAGTGACCGGGTCGGGAGCCGTTGCCGCCAACGAGGCGATCCTGCTCACCGATGGCTGCGTTTCCCGGACACCTGCCAGTCCGACTAGTCCGACTACGAGGGCGCCAGCGGCCATGGTGGCCCCGAGAAGACGCCGAGTAGTGCTGTGGACGGACTCATCTCCTGCTTCCACAGGCACATCTCGCCGTTGGTCCACGTCCCACCCTCGCCTCGTGACTTGATCCTGCCTCAAGGTGTATCGGCCTGACACTCCCAGAAGTTGA
>JANMRJ010000796.1:0-5430 GCA_031370985.1 Acidimicrobiales bacterium | reverse complement strand
AGTCCGCTCGGCCCCGGTGGCCGCGTCGACCAGCACGAGACCGCCGGGGTTGCGCACCGCCACGGCCAGCACGCCGGTCCGGGCGTCGAGGGCCAGGCCCTCGGGCTCACCACGCAGGGGGACGACAACGCCCGGAACGGGCCCGCTTGTGGCGCCGGCCACCGCCGGTTCCGGCACGTCGGGGACGCCCTTGGCCTTGCCGGCGCCCCCGTTGCCGCAGGCCGCAGCCGCCACGAGCGTGATGCACACGAGGAGGTGGGCGCGCCGCGGCCTGCCGATCCGGTCGGAGGCGGAGGAGCTCAGAGCTTCGCCGCCAGCACGTCGATGGACGCGATTGTGGGCGGGACGGCCAGCAGTTCGTCGGCCTTGGCCATGAGGGCGGCGGCGATCGGGCCGTTGAGGTGGGCCTGACGGCCGGCGTCGTCGGGGAACACGTCGAAGATGCCGTAGGTGGTGTCGTCGATCTTCACGGCGAACCAGGCCGACGTGGCGGGCTCGGCCTCGGCGAGGGGGAGGGCGGAGGCCAGGAACGAGGCGAGCTCGTCTTCCTTGCCCGGCTTCGGCGTCAGGGTGGCGAGTAGTCCGACGGTGACCATGTGATCTCCTCTGGTTGGGAAGCTGGCCGTGACGGGCCGCGTTCGCACAGCGGGTACGACGTACGACCTGTCTACGTGG
The DNA here is from genome assembly GCA_031370985.1 of Acidimicrobiales bacterium. Taxonomy (GTDB): domain Bacteria; phylum Actinomycetota; class Acidimicrobiia; order Acidimicrobiales; family AC-14; genus CADCTB01. Next base: position 4,755 of record JANMRJ010000796.1, on the reverse strand, counting down.
CCGGACGCACCGGGGGATGTACGGCCGCCGAACAGGGCCTGCCGATCCTGGCCCCGCCGGCCCAGGCGGTAGCGTCTCGTTCTGACCGCCGGTCCTGGGCGGACCGGCACGTCACATCACTCCGTTGTCAGGCCCGGACATGCGCACCGAGCAGCAGCCCGCAGCAACCGGCGCCGGCAACGTCGGCGCGGACGGTCGCCGGGTGGTGCTGGCGTTCCTCGCCATCGCCGGCCTGCTGTTCGTGGTGTCGGCCATCGGCTCGACCGGGCTGCCGGACCCTGGGAATCAGGTGATTCCGACGTTCCACGGGTGGCGGTGGCTCCAGGGATGGGCCCAGTGGGACTCGGGCTGGTACTTCGCCATTGCCGACGGCGGCTACGGCTACATCCCGGGCCAGCAGTCGACCATCGCCTTCTTCCCGAGCTACCCGCTGCTGATGCGAGCGGGCGCCCTGGTTGTGGGCAACGCGTACGTCGCCGGAGTCGCAGTGACCGTGGCCTCCGGGGCGGCGGCGGCCCGGCTCTTCTTCGGGTGGCTGAGAGAGCGGATGGGTCGCACCCACGCCTGGGCCGCCCTGGGGCTGATGCTCCTCTACCCCTACGCCTTTTTCTTGTACGGAGCGGTCTACCCGACGGCGTTCTTCGTGATGACGCTCCTCGGCGCCTTCGTCCTTCTGGAACACGACCACCCCTGCTGGGCGGGCCTCGTCGGCGCCGTCGCAACGGCGGCCCGGCCGACCGGCGTCGTGCTGATCATCGCCCTCGCCGTGCGGGCCTACGAGCGCCGCCAGCAGAACCCCAGCGACGACCGGCCGGCGTGGTGGGACGCCGGCGTGCTGCTCTCTGCCCTCGGCCTGGCCGCCTTCTGCATCTACCAGTGGCGGCGCTTCGACGACCCGTTCGCCTTTATCACCGTCCAATCGGCCTGGGACCAGCAGAGCGGTCTCCACACGTGGCTCAAGCTCCGGTTCTTCGAGGATCTGCGGGGGTTGCCTGACCGCAACATCCTGGCGTCGATCACCTACCTGGCCCATCCCGTGCTCACCGTGGGGGCGCTCGCCCTCGTGCCCCGGGTGTTCCGCCGTTTCGGGTACGGCTACGGGGTCTACGCCTTGCTCATCGTGGTGGTGCCGGCGATGAGCACCAAGAACTTCTTCGGGATGGGCCGGTACCTGCTGGCCGCCTTCCCGGTCTTCGCCGTCGCCGGCGAGCTGCTGGCCGAGCGGCCGAGGCTGGCCGTCGCCGTCTACAGCCTCAGCGGGCTGGGCCTGGTCGCGTTGACCGCGGCCTACGGCGCCGGCCGCTACCTGTCCTGAGCGCCCCTCAGGAGGATCGGGCCGCGGCCTCGATCATGGCGAACAGGGTGGAGACGGCGTTGTAGCCGCCGTTGTGGCCCAGCGAGTCGACCAAATCGACGGCGACCGTCAGGTCGAGTGTCGGCGAGTAGGCCAGGAGCGTCGTCGCCCCGTAGTAGCCGATGCCCCAGAACTGCGGGTTGCCCTTGTTGTCGACCCGGCACGGGCAGAAGCCGAACGTGCCCGGCCCGAAGCCTGAGTTGACATCGACATCGGTCATCGTCGCGTACTCGCGGTCGGACATCCCGACGTGGTCGCGCAGGATGGCCACGCCAGCGGTGAGCAGATCGGGCAGGCTCGTCTCGATCCCGGCCGTCCCGCCTCGCGGCCACGCCGGCGACGGCTCCAGGTGGATCGAGTTATGCATGCCGAGGGGCCGGAAGAAGCCGTCGACAAAGAGGTCGGTGAGCGGCCGCCCGGTGACGTTCTCCAGGAGCAGGCCGAGGACGAGGAAGTTGGTGCTGGAGTAGAGGTACTGGTCGCCCGGCGGCGCGTTCAGGCCCATGGCCACGCTGGCCATGACGCCGGCCACCGGACTGTCGATCGAGTCCTTGTTGGCGGTGTACTGGTCGGTGTCGAGGTAGTTGATGAGGCCGCTGGTGTGGGTGAGCAGCTGGCTGACGGTGATCTCGAAGGCATAGGGGAAGTTGGGCAGCGAACGCAGCGCCGGCAGCGGCCCGTCCAGGTCGATCCGCCCCTGGTCGGCCAGGCGGTGGACCAGCGCGGCGGTGAAGAGTTTGGTGAGCGACGCCAGCTCGATCCGGTCGCCGGCCGACACCGCCACGCCGGTGTCGGGCCGTACCCCGGTAGCGCCGCCCCATCGCAGGTTGGGGCCGGCGACGCCCACCAGCGCGCCGTCCACGCCGGCCTTGTTCGCCCAGCGGTCGAGGAGCCCGTCGAGGCGGGCAGCCAGGCGGTTCTGCTCCTGGTCGGTGAGGGGCTCCGGCGCGGCCGCCAGCCGTTCGCCGTCGAAGGTGGGGGCGGGCGGAGGCTTCGAGGGAATGGGGGGTCGGCGCGACGAGCGGGGGGCGGCGGCCGCCTCGGAGACGCCGGCGGGCGGCCGAACGTGCGGGGTGACCAGGGCGACGGCGGCCAGGGCGACCGCGGCGGCGACGGCCACCGCCGGGTGGCCGAGGACGGCCAGCGGGCGCCAGCGGGACCAGGGCTGTCGCCGGAACGCTGGCTTCGGCGCCGGCGCGACCCGGCGCCCCGCCCCGAAGTCCTCAACCCAGCCGAAGAGTCGGATGCAGACGACGACGCCGAGCGTCGTCAGCAGGACCAGCCCGACAGGGTGGGCCACCGGCCCGTCGATACCGCGGGCATCCAGGATGTTGAGGGCGACGATGATCGCCGCGGTGTGCCAGAGGTAGATGGTGAGCGCCCGCCGGCCAATGGCCCGGACCGGCGGCCCGAGCAGGCGGCTGGCGCCCAGGCGGGCCAGCGGCCGCTGGACGGCGAGGGCAGCGGCCAGCCACCCGAGGCCGACGAAGAGGTGCAGGGGGTGGGAGTTGTTGACGACGCCGAGCGGCACCGGCTGAGTCAGCCGCCAGGCCACCGCACCGGCGCCGGCCACGACCGCGAGGGCGAGCCATCCCCGCCGGGTCACTGCCCGCAGCGCACCGTCGCGGTGCAGGAACCCCATCAGGAGGAACACCGCGTACAGGACGACATCGCCGGTGCCCCAGAGGGCGCGGTGGCCGATCGGCAGCACCGACTCGTAGCGGCCGGCGAGGTCGAGGGCGAAGACGGCGACGACGAGCACCCCGAAGGCCAGCCGCGGCCGCGCTCGCACCGCCCACAGCAGGAGCGGCGCCAGCAGGAACAGCCAGATCACGGTGCGCAGGTACCAGAGGTGCGATGACAGCCAGCCGCCTTCCCACGCCGATCCCATCGGATCGGTGAGGGGGAACACCCAGGTGATGGCCCGGTGGAGGGGCAGTCCGTCGCCGGTGCGCCACGCGGCGACGGCCATGGCCAGCCAGGCGACCAGCCCGAAGGCCCACAGGGGCACGAGGAGGCGTCGGAAGCGGTCCCGAAGCACGGTGAGCGTCGGCCGCCGGCCGAACGACTGCGCCAGCAGGCTGCCACTCACGAAGAACATCGCGGGCATGGCGGCCACGACGTAGGTAATGGCGGCCAGGCCGAAGGCGTGCCAGGCGATGACCCGGATGACGGCGACGGCGCGCACGACATCGAGGAACGTCTCCCGCTGGGGGGCTGGGCGAGGGCGCGTCGGCTCCCCGGCTGGTGCTGGACCTGCTCCCTCCGCCATCGCAGGACCGATGGCCGGAGACGTGGTCCTCGTCTCCCTCTCCTGCTGTCGGATCGTCTCGACCGTAGCCCTTGGGTCCGGCCCTGCCCACCGCGCCGGGTTTCTCCCGGGCCGGGTGTTTGCGAGGCGGCCGGCGTGGGTAGGAATGCTCATTTCTGGGCCAATAGCTTCCCCGGCGGGTCCTTGTATGGTTTCCTTGGCCCGTGCCGGGGGGACGAGGACTTGTAGCGGCCGGCGTCGGCGCGGTCGGCGCCATGCTCCTGGCCGCCTGTGCGATCACCACCGCCGTCACCCCGAGGCCGGCGCCGGCCCTCCCGGCCAGCCGACCGGTCCTCGACATCCTGGCGCAGCCGGCACCGGCGCCGGCCTCGCTAGCGACGCCGCCCCCGCTGACGCTCGCGACGCCAGCCCCGGCCCCGGCCGTCCCGAGCTACCTCGCCACTGGCGTCCACGAGCACGAGGTACAGGTCGACGGCCTGACCCGGCGGTGGACCACGGTCGTGCCAGCATCGCCCGACGGATCGACCCCCACCGGACTGGTCGTCGTCCTCCACGGCGTGGGCGGGCGGGGCATCGACATGCGGTCCACCGGCCTGGAGCCATTGGCCGCCGCCCAGCGGATGGTGTTCGCCTACCCCGACGGCTACGGCGGCGCGTGGAACGACGGCCGGCCCGGCGCCGACCCGGTCGGGGCCGGCGCGCCGGCGGACGACACCGGTTTCCTCCGCCGCTTGATCGAGGAGACATCGTCGAAGACCGGAGCGGATGCCCGGCGGGTGGCGGTCATCGGGTTCTCCAACGGCGCAGTGATGGCCAGCCGGGTGGCGTGCGAACTGGCCGACCGGGTGGCCGCCGTGGCGGTGATCGCCGGCTCCGCCGGTCAGGGTTTCGAGCAGTCGTGCCGCCCCGCCCGGCCGGTCGCGGTCCTGCTGATCGCCGGCTCCGCTGACCGCATCGTGCCCTACGCCGGCGGGAAGGTGGCCGATTGGGGCACCAAGCGCCGGGGCTATGTGGCCGGCGCCGAGGACTTCTTCGCGTTCTGGCGGGCCCAGTCGGGTTGCGCCTCAACCCAGCCGGCGCCGGCTGGGTTGGCGTCGGCCAGCGGGCTTCGGGGGTCGGATTGCCGTTC
>JANMRJ010000776.1:0-11123 GCA_031370985.1 Acidimicrobiales bacterium | reverse complement strand
CAACGGCACCGAGGCCGAGCGGTTCTTCCGCGCCAGCCTGGTCATCCGCGAGCACCTGGCCGCCACCGACCCCACCAACGCCGGGTACCAGCGCGACCTGTCGGTCTCCTACAACAGGCTGGGCGATCTCATGGTGGCGGTGGGCAACGGCACCGAGGCCGAGCGGTTCTTCCGCGCCAGCCTGGCCATCTGGCGCCGGCTGGCGGCGCTCTCGCCCAGCACCGTGGACTTCCGGCACGGTGCTGCGTACGCACTGAGCCAGCTTGTCGCGCTCCTCGCGCCCAAGAGCCCCGACGAGGCCTCCCGGTGCATGGCCGAGTGGCTGGAAATAGCGTCGGACCGCGCCCATCGCGCCGCAGGTGGCACCGGCGCCGGTGATGCGTCGCGAGGGAAGCTCGAGGCCGCCCTGGCCCAAGGGCGGGCGCTCCGGGCCACGGCCACTGATGCCTCGGCCGAGGTGATGTCGGAGCTCGACGAGCAGATCGCCGTTGCCGAGTCGATCTTGGGCGGCGACCACCCGGCGGCCGGGCCAGATTGAGCGCCACGCTCGCTTCGGGGACATTTCACCGTACCCCGGCACGGTGAAATGTCCCCGGTTGGCGCCGGATCGGGCTATGCGCCGGCGGCGGAGGCTTTCCTTGCTTCGATGAAGGCCATGCGCATCTGGTTCAGGGCCTGGCTCAGGGGCGGGCCGTTCTCGCCGAGGCGGGGGCCGACGGCGTCGATGATGCACCCAGGGCGTCGATGGAGATCTGGGCGTCGGCCAGGTTGGGCGGGCGCTGGGCCAGGTGGAGGGCGGCGAGCTCGACCAGGCCGATGCAGTGGTTGGCGACAACGATGGCCGCGGGGGTGCCCAGCATCTGCTGCTGCATGGCCATCAGCTCGGCCTGCAGCTCCTCGTCCATCTCGCCGTCATCGAACGGAGGGCCGTCGAGGGCGTAGACAGGGTCGCCGGCACCGGACGGGGCGTCGCCGGCGGGCTCCGAGGCCGGCGTGGGCTCGTCCCGGGGGATCGGGCGTTCGCCTGAGGGTGTCCAGAAGGTACTCATGCTGGTACCCTAGGTCCACAACTTCATACGGAAAGCGGGGCCTCGGCCCCCACCCGGCCACAGAACAGCCTTCGGGCCACCCAGTGCGCCGGGTCGATCGACCGCCAAGCGGCGGACGTTGCTTTCCGCACGTCCGTCTTTTTTCGTGTTCGTCTTTCATAAGGAGTGATGCCGCATAGCCGCACCGGATGGCGCCGACCTCAGGATCAACGACCGGATCCGTGCGCGCGAAGTGCGCCTCGTGGACCCGGACGGCAACCAATTGGGGATCAAGACCCTGCCGGAGGCCCTGTCCATCGCCAGGGAACTCGAGCTGGATCTGGTCGAGGTTGCTCCGCTCGCTGAACCACCGGTGTGCCGCATTCTCAATTACGGCAAGTGGAAGTACGAGGCCGCCCAGCGGGACAAGGAGTCCCGCAAGAAGGCCGCCACCAGCTCGATCAAGGAGATGAAGTACCGGCCCAAGATCGGCGGTGGCGACTTCGAGACCAAGACCCGCAAGGTCGGTGAGTTCATTGACGAGGGCCACAAGGTCAAGATCACGATCATGTTCCGAGGCCGGGAGGTCGCTCACCCTGAACTGGGCAAGCGCATCCTGGACCGCATCGCCGAGCAGCTCCCGCTGGCCAAGGTGGAAGCGGCGCCCAAGCTCGACGGGCGGAACATGGTGATGGTCCTGGCTCCCGATCGCAGGGCGCGGGCGGCGGCCAAGGCTGGCCACCACGACGACGACACGTCCGAGGACACCCATTCATCCATCCAGGCATCCATCCAGGCACCCATCCAGGCCCCAACCCCACCCGCCGTCTGAGGCGGGGAGGAGACGAACGCAATGCCCAAGATGAAGACCCACCGCGGCGCGGCCAAGCGCTTCAAGGTGACCGGCACGGGCCGCATCATGCGGCGCAAGGCGTTCCGAGCCCACCTGCTCGAGAAGAAGAACTCGGTCAAGACCCGCCGCCTCGGCCGCGGGGCGGAGGTCACCGGCGGCGACAAGGCCCAGGTCAAGCGCATGCTCGGCCTCTAATCCCCAAGTCACGCTTGGACCCAAATCGTTCCAGCACAGTCGTTTCCAGCACAGCAGCAACCCCTAGCTTCCCGTAGCGCCAGTTGGCGGCCGGCGGGGCTGGGGTCCCCGCCGGCAGCAGTGGGTGTGGTCCGAAGGACCCGGGTGCCCACTGCCAGAAGACAAGGAGTTACCTCATGGCCAGGGTTAAGCGGTCAGTCCACGGTCGCAAGCACCATCGCGCCGTCCTCGACCAGGCCAAGGGCTACTACGGCAACCGCAGCCGCAGCTACAAGTCCGCCAACGAGGCGGTCATGCACGCCCTCCACTACGCCTACCGCGACCGGCGGGCACGCAAGGGCGACTTCCGCCAGCTGTGGATCCAGCGGATCAACGCCGCCTGCCGCCAGAACGGCATGAGTTACAGCGTCTTCATCGCCGGCCTGCGCGAGGCGGGGGTGGAGGTCGACCGCAAGGTGCTGGCCGACCTGGCGGTCACCGACCCCACCGCGTTCGCCGGGCTGGTCAAGCTGGCAGGGGAGAGCCGCCAGGCGTCGTGAGCCCCGGGCCCGAGCGGCCCCGGGAGCGGGATGGCTGGCCCGAGCGGCCCCGGGAGCGGGGTGGCGGCTCCGGACTCGCCTTCACGTCGGCCCGGGTCAAGCGGTTGCGCCAACTGATCGAGCGGTCCACCATGCGCGCCCGCGAGGGCGCGTTCGTGGTGGAGGGGCCGACGCTGGTGGGCGATGCCCTCGACGCCGGCGTCGAGTTGGAGTGCATGTTCGTGGCCCCGGGCACGACGGCGCCGGTGGTGGACCGGGCCGCGGACGCCGGCGTCGAGGTCTTCGAGCTGGCCGCCGGCGTGCTCGAACGGGTGGCCACGACGGCCACCCCCCAGCCGGTCCTGGCCATTGCCCGTGCGGTCGATGTCGACCTCGACAAGCTGGCCGGCGTGTCGCTGATCGTCGTCTGCGTCGGCATCCGTGACCCCGGCAACCTCGGGACGGTGTTGCGCAGCGCGGAGGCGTCGGGGGTCGGCGGGATAATCTGTTGTGAAGGTTCCGTCGACCTGTACAACCCGAAGTGCGTTCGGGCGTCGGCGGGCTCGTTGTTCCACACACGGATCGTGGCTAGAGGGGAGCCGGTGAAGGTGCTCGGCACGCTGGGCGAATGGGGCCTGAACCGTCTGGGCACGCGAGCCGTCGGCGGGGAGCCCTACCACCGGGTCGACCTCACTGTGCCCACCGCGCTGGTCCTCGGGAACGAGGCGCATGGTCTGTCGTCGGCGGCGGCCGACGCGCTCGACGGCTGGGTGTCCGTCCCCCAGCAGGGCCGGGCCGAATCGCTCAACGTGGGCATGGCCGCCGCCGTCCTGTGCTTCGAGGCCGCCCGCCAGCGGGCCCAGTGACCGGCCCGGGAGGCCGGTCCAGAGAGCATTCACTGGGCCCAGCGGGCCCAGTGACCGGCCCGGGAGGCCGGTCCAGAGAGCATTCACTGGGCCCAGCGGGTCCAGTGACCGGCCCGGGAGGCCGGTCCAGAGAGCATTCACTGGGCCATCCCTCGAGGAGGGAGGTTCAGTGAATGCCTCGGGGGGCGGCGACCTGAACATCGACCGGCTGCCCGACGCCGTGCTCCAGGTCGACGACGGGTGCCGGATCATCGCGGCCAACATCGCGGCGGCGACGCTCACCGGGTGCCGGACCGACGAGCTGGTCGGCCAGCTCCTGACCCAGGTGCTGGAGCCGCGCGACTCCAGCGGGCGGTTGTTGCTCGCCCAAGGGTGGCACCCGTCCGCCCGACTGCGCTCGGTCACCAGCATCCCGGAGCAGGAGGTGTGGCTGCGGGCTGCCGGCGGGCGCCAGGTGCGGGTGCTCGTCACCGGCCGGTACGAGCGCGACGGCGACGGCCGCCTCACCGGCGCTGTCCTGTTGGCTCGTGACGGCGCCCGGCGCCGGCCCGCGGCCGGCGACGGCATCGAGATCATCTCCACCGTGAGCCACGAGTTGCGGTCGCCGCTCACCTCGGTGAAGGGCTACACCAGCCTGCTCCTCAACCGTTGGGAGCGACTGGGCGAGGACCAGAAGCGGATGATGCTGGAGCAGGTGCACCACGACGCCGACCGCGTCACCCGGTTGGTCACCGAGCTGCTGGACATCAGCCGGTTGGAGAGCGGCCGCCTCGCCCTGCGCCGGCAGATGGTCGACGTGGTCCCCCTGGTGACCGACGTGCTCGAGAAGGTGCGGATGGTCGAGACTCAGCTCGTCGCGGAGGTGCGGTTCCCCGAAAATTTCCCGCACGTCTATGCCGATCCCGACAAGATCGAACAGGTGCTGACCAATCTGGTGGAGAACGCGGCCAAGTACGCCGACCCCCGCAGTATGGAGGTGTCGGGCGAGGCGGACGGCCAGTTCATCACCGTGGCGGTCGCCGACAGGGGCGACGGCATCCCGAGTTCCGACCTGCCCCGGGTCTTCACCAAGTTCTTCCGCCGGGCCGAGACCCGCCCGACCGGCTCCGGCCTCGGGCTGTGGATCAGCCGGGGGCTGGTGGAGGCCCACGGCGGCCGGTTGGTGGTGGAGTCCGAAGTCGGGCGAGGATCGGTCTTCCGTTTCTCCCTGCCCATCGACCCGCCGGAGGCCCTGCGTTGACCGAGCTGCCTGCGTTGACCGAGCTGCCTGCGTTGACCGAGCTGCCTGCGATGACCGAGTTAGCCGCCGAGGTCGCCTCGGTCGAGGCCGACGGCCTGGCCCGGGTGGCTGGGGCGGCGACGGTCGCCGATCTCCGCGCCGTCGAACAGGAGCTGGTGGGCGGGAAGCGCTCGGTGTTGGCGCTGTTGAACTCCGGCCTCGGAAGGCTGGAGATCGAGGCCCGTCGCGACGCCGGCCGCGCCATCAACGCGACGCGCGCCCGGGTAGAGGCGGCGATCGCCGAGCGGGCCGAGAAGCTGGCGGGCGGTGAGCGCGAACGACGTATTGAGGCCGAGCGGCTCGACCTCACCGAGGTGATCGAGCGGCGGCGCTCCACCCGGGGTCACCGCCACCTCGTGACCCAGGCCCGCGACGAGCTCGAGGACATCTTCGTGGCCATGGGCTACCAGGTGGCCGAGGGCCCCGAGGTCGAGACCGACTGGTACAACTTCGAGGCGCTGAACATGCCGCCGGCCCACCCGGCTCGCAGCATGTGGGACACGCTGTACGTACGCCTCGGCGAGGCCGAGTCGACCCTGTTGCGCACCCATACCTCGCCCGTGCAGATCCGGGTGATGCAGAGCCAGCCGCCCCCGATTTACATTGTGGCGCCGGGCCGCTGCTACCGCCGCGACACCCCCGACGCCCGCCACCTGCCCGTCTTCCACCAGATCGAGGGCCTGGTGGTCGACCGGGGGATCACCTTCGGCGACCTGGCCGGCACCATCGAGGCCTTCACCAGCGCCTACTTCGGCCCCAACATCCACTCCCGGCTGCGGCCGTCGTTCTTCCCCTTCACCGAGCCTTCGGCCGAGTTCGAGGTCAGCTGCATCTTCTGCGAGGGCAAGGGCTGCCGGGTCTGCTCGCACTCGGGCTGGATCGAGCTGGGCGGCTGCGGCATGGTCGACCCCAACGTGTTCGCCGCCGCCGGCATCGACCCCGAGGAGTACTCGGGCTTCGCCTTCGGCTTCGGCATCGACCGCTGCGCCATGATGCGCCACGACATCGACGACATCCGCCACTTCATCGCCAACGACATCCGCTTCCTCGAACAGTTCTAGGTCCTGACATGCGTGTTCCCCTTTCCTGGCTTTGTGACTTCGCGCCGCTTCCCACCGACGCTGCTGATCTCGCCTCGGCCCTTTCGGGCCTCGGGCTGGTGGTCGAGGGGGTCGAGGCCTTTGGTGCCGGGCTTGGTGATGTCGTCGTCGCCCAGGTCCTCGCCACCCGCCCGCACCCCAATGCGGACAAGGTGCAGGTGGTCGATGTCGACGCTGGCGACGGTGCCGCGCTGCAGATCGTGTGCGGGGCGTTCAACTTCGCCGCCGGCGACCTGGTGCCCCTCGCCCCGGTCGGGGCCCGGCTGCCGGGCGGGATGCAGATCGGGCGGCGCAATGTGCGGGGCGAGTGGTCGAACGGGATGCTCTGCTCGGGGCCCGAGCTGGGCCTGAGCTCCGACGGCGAGGGGATCATGATCCTTGATCCCACCCTTGCCGCCGGCACGCCGCTCACCGAGGCGCTGGGCATCGTCGCTGATGTGGTGTTCGACGTCGATGTCACCCCGAACCGCCCTGACGCCCTCTCGGTTGCCGGTGTGGCCCGTGATCTGGCCGCCCACTTCGGGGTGCCGTTCTCGGTCCCCGAGCCGCCGCCGGTAGTGGGTGGGGACCACGGCGAGCTGGTGACGGTGGTCGTCGAGTCGCCCGACCTGTGTCCCGAGTTCACCGCCACTGTCCTCACCGGCGTCACGATCGGCCCGTCGCCCCAGTGGATGGCCCAGCGCCTGACCCTGGCCGGCATGCGCCCGATCAACAACATCGTCGACGTGTCCAACTACGTCATGCTCGAGCTGGGCCAGCCCAATCACCCCTACGACCTCGACCAGCTGCCCGGCCGCGGGCTGCTGGTCCGGCGAGCGCGCCACGGCGAGACCCTCGTCACCCTCGACGACGTGGAACGCACGCTCGGCCCCGACGACTGTCTCATCTGCGACGCCGAGGGCGCCGGCGTCGGCATCGCCGGCATCATGGGTGGCGCGTCGAGCGAGATCAGCCCGACGACGACGACCGTGGTCCTGGAGGCGGCCTGGTTCGACCCGGTGGCCGTCGCCTGTACGTCCAAACGGCTGGCCCTGCGCACCGAGGCGTCGGTGCGCTTCGAACGGGGCGTGGACCCCGAGGCCGTCGCCCGGGCCGTCGCCCGCTTCTGCCAGCTCGCGGCCGAGGTGGCCGGCGCCTCCGTGGCCGGCGCCACGGTCGATGTGCGAGCCGACCTGCCCCGGCCCGCCCGGGTGGTGCTGCGCACGACCAGGGTCAACGCCATCCTCGGCACCGACCTCTCGCCGGGCGACGTGTCGGGGTACCTCCAGCCCATCGGCTTCCGCTGCACCCCCACAGGTGACGGCGACTTCCGGGTCGACATCCCCTCGTGGCGGCCCGACTGCGAGCGGGAGATCGATGTCATCGAGGAGGTGGCCCGCCACCACGGCTACACCGAGATCACCCGCACGATGCCGCCGATCGTCCAGGGCGGTGGCCTCACGCCGTACCAACGCGACCGCCGGTTGGTCCGCGAGGTGCTGGTCGGCGCCGGCCTGGCAGAGGCGTGGGCCACGTCGTTCCTCGCCCCCGAGGATCTGGCCCGAGCCGGCCTGCCGGTGGCCGCGGTCGAGATCGAGAACCCCCTGGCCGCCGAGGAATCGATCCTGCGGCCGTCGCTGCTGCCGGGGCTGCTCCGGGCGATCGCGGCCAACGCCGGCCACCGCCGGGCCGATGTCTCGCTGTTCGAGATCGGCCACGTGTTCCTCCCGCCGCCCGAGGGCGTCCAGCTGCCGGAGGAGCCGGAGCACCTGGCCGTGGCGCTCGGCGAGCGCGACGCCCAGGACGCGGTGCGGATCTGGTACGTCCTGACCGACGGTCTGCGGCTGGACGATGTCACGCTGGAGGCGGCGCCGCGACCGGGCCTGCACCCGACGAGGAGCGCGACGGTGCTCGCCGGCGGGCGTGCCGTCGGGGCGATTGGTGAGGTCGACCCCGTTGTTCTGGCCACCCATGGGATCGACGGTCGGGTCGGGTGGCTCGAGGTCGACCTCCGGGCGCTCCTGACCTCGGCCCGCCGGGCCGAGACCTACCGGCCGGTCAGTCGCTTCCCCTCCGCGGACTTCGACCTGGCGTTCGTCATCGACGAGGGCGTGGCCGCCGCTGCGGTCGAGCGAACGCTCGCCAAGGCCGCCGGAGACGCGTTGGAGCGGATCGACCTGTTCGACGTGTTCCGTGGCCCCCAGCTAGCGGGGGCGAGGAGCCTGGCCTGGCGGCTGCGGCTCTCGTCCCTCGACCACACCCTCACCGAGGAGGAGTTGACCGCCCTCCGCCGGCGCTGCATCGACGCGGTCACCTCGGCCCACCCCGCCCGCCTGCGGGGCTGAGCGGGCTTAGCTCCAAGCGGCGATGGCGTTCTGGGCCTGGCTGTAGCTCTCCCGGGCGACTTTCATCTCCCGCTGCGCCTGCTCCACCAGGGCGGCCGACGTGGCCACGCGGGCGCCTTCGACGCACGTCTTGGCTGCGGTGTCGGTGGCGTCGAAGGCGGCGCGCACCTTGGTGTCAACGGCACTGTCCGGTACGGGGACGGCCTTCCGGGCGTCGACCATGTCCTCCTGCAACTGGGAACAGGCCGAGCGGACGATGGGCTGTTGGCCGGCGTTGAGCGCCTGCACCGAGCGGTCGATGTCGTCGCTCACCGACTTCACGATGGCGCCGTACTGCTTCTCCCAGTCCCCCTTGTTGGCCGCGTTGCCGCCCGCGGAGTCACCGTCCCCGCACGCTGCGGCCAGCACCGCCACGAACACCAAGGCGAGCCCCCAACGAGTTGAATGATTATTCATCATCGTGTATTATGAGTCCCATGGTTCGGGTCGGGGTCGTCGGCGCTTCGGGGTACGCGGGGGCCGAGCTCCTGCGCCTGTGCCACTCCCATCCCGACCTGGATGTGGCGTGGGCGACGGGCGACACCCAGGCCGGCACACTAGTCGGCGGGCTCTATCCGAGCTTGGCCGCCGCCTACCCTGGGTTGGTCTTCGAGACGTTCGGTCCGGCCATGGTGGCCGGCGTCGACCTGGTGTTCCTGGCCCTGCCCCACGGCGCCTCGCAGCGTCTCATGCCCGGCCTGCTGGAGGCCGACGTGAAGGTCGTCGACCTGGGGGCCGACTTCCGCCTGCGCGACCCCGCGGTCTACGAGCGCTGGTACGGCGAGGCCCACGTGGCCGCCGACCTGCTCGACCGCTTTGCCTACGGGTTGCCCGAGCTCAACCGCGCCCACATCGCCACGGTCGACGCGGTCGCGTCGGCCGGCTGTTACCCCACGGCCGCGGCCCTGGCCCTGGCGCCGCTCACCGCGGCCGACGCCATCGAGACGACGGGGATCATCGTTGACGCGGCCAGCGGGGTGTCGGGCGCCGGCCGCGCCCTCAAGCACGGCACCCACTTCGGCACCGCCAACGAGGACTTCACCGCCTACGGCCTGCTCGACCACCGGCACACGCCGGAGATGGAGCAATCGGTCGGGGCCACGCTCTTGTTCACGCCCCATCTGGCGCCAATGACCCGCGGCATCCTGGCCACCTGCTACGCCCGGCCTGCGCCCGGCACGTCGCCGACGACCGCCGGCTTGTTGGAGATCCTGGCCGGCGCCTATGTCGGCGAGCCCTTCGTGGTCGTGTCGCCCATCAGCCCGTCCACCAAGGCGACCTGGGGCTCCAATGCCGCGCATCTGTCGGCCCGGTACGACGAGCGGACAGGGTGGATCGTCGTCTTGGCCGCGCTCGACAACCTGGTAAAGGGTGCGTCGGGCCAGGCCGTGCAGTGCGCCAACATCCTCCTCGGGCTCGACGAGACTGCGGGCCTCTCCTCGATCGGGGTCTACCCATGACCACAGGCGTGACCGCGCCCGCCGGCTTCGTCGCCTCGGGACTGGCATCCGGGATCAAGCCGTCGGGTGCGCTCGACCTGGCTCTCGTGGCCACCGCCGACGGCCAGCCGGTCGCCGCCGCCGCGGTCTTCACCACCAACAAGGCCACGGCCGCGCCCGTCCAGGTCACCAGGGCCCACCTGGCGTCGACCTCGGGCCGGGCGGCCGCAGTGATCCTCAATAGTGGGTGCGCCAACGCGGCCACCGGCGAGGCGGGGTACTCCGAGGCCGAGCGGACGTGCGAGCTGACCGCCCTGGCCCTCGGGTGCGCGCCGGCCGATGTGCTGGTGTGCTCCACCGGGCTCATCGGGTACCGCCTGCCCATGGGTGCCATCGAGTCGGGCGTCGCACCGTTGGTGGCGGCCCGGTCCGTGGCCGGCGGCCCGATCGCGGCGCGGGCCATCATGACCACCGACACCGTGCCCAAGGAGGTGGTTGTCGCCGGTCCCGGTTTCACCGTCGGCGGGATGGCCAAGGGCGCGGCCATGCTCGCCCCCAACATGGCCACCATGCTGGCCGTCCTCACGACCGACGCGGCCGCCGAACCCGGTGACCTGAAGTCGATCCTCGCCGGCGCGGTCGGTCCTAGCTTCAACCGCCTCATCGTCGACGGGGCCACGTCGACCAACGACACCGTCATCCTGCTGGCCAGCGGCCGGGCGGGAGCCGTCGACCTCGATGCGCTGCGCTCGGCGGTCGGCCAGGCGTGCAACGACCTGGCCCGCCAAATGGCCGCCGACGCCGAGGGGGCGACGAAGCTCGTCGTCATCACGGTGAGCGGCGCGGCCAGTGACGAGGATGCCCAGCTCGCGGCCCGCAAGGTGGCGGGCAGCCAACTGGTCCAATGCTCGCTGTACGGCGGCGACCCCTACTGGGGCCGGATCGTGAGCGAACTGGGGAGTGCCGGCGTGGCGTTCGACCCCGACACCGTGGCGGTGAGCTACGGCGGCGTCACCGTCTGCGCCGGCGGTGTGGCCGTCGACCATGACGAAGCAGCAGTGGCCGCCCACATGGCCGGGCCGCGGATAGAGATCATCGCTGACCTGGGCCTCGGCAACGGAGAGGGCGCGGTCGTCACCACCGACCTGAGCCCGGAGTACATCGCCGAGAACATGAGGACCTCGTGAAGGCGGAGATCCTCCTCGAGGCGCTGCCGTACATCCAGCGGTTCCGGGGCAAGGTGGTGGTGGTCAAGTACGGCGGTGCGGCCATGACCGACCCCGACCTGGCCGACCTGTTCGCCCAGGACGTCGTGCTCATGCGATCGGTCGGCATGCGGCCGGTGGTGGTTCACGGTGGTGGTCCCCAGATCGGCAGCCTCATGAAGCGCCTCGGCATGGTGCCCGAGTTCCGCGACGGTCTGCGGGTCACTGATGCCGAGACCCTCGACGTGGCCCGCATGGTGCTGGTGGGCAAGGTCAA
>JANMRJ010001081.1:0-1117 GCA_031370985.1 Acidimicrobiales bacterium | reverse complement strand
GCCCTCCGGGCCGACGTGGTCGGCGCCGGCCAGGGCCCGCACCAGCGCGCCGCGTTCGGCCTTCGTCAGCTTCGGGTCCGCTGGCTCTCTCACCAGGCTGTAACGGAAGAGACCCACGTCTCGATGGCGGTCCTGCACCGGCTTCCTCCTCGCTCGGGGATGGGAGGTGGCCACCTTCGCTGCTCAGGGCACCGGCGGATAGAGGAACTTCGTGTGGCAAAGAAGGGCCCCGCCGGTCATCCGGGAGACCACGGCCCACACCGGCTGCGGCCCCTGGCGTTGCACCGCCGCCCGGGTGGCGGCGCCGATGGCCGCCACCGCGTCGGCGAAGGCGTCCCCGGTGGCTTCGATGGGCCCGAGAAGTGGGTCGAGGGCATGGGCCCAGCGGGTGAAGTGGGCCCGGACCGCCTCGGCGGCCCGGCCAAAGGACCGCAGCCAACCCCGCACGATGTCGTTCGAAACGCCCAGCGACTTGGCGATCTGGCGGTGGCTGCTGCCACCTGCCTTGGCCAGGATCGCCCCGCCGATCGTCTCGGCGTCGTCACGACGGCGGACGAGCATCGAGTCGGCCAACAGCACATGCGTTGACCTGCACGAACGGCACCTGGACCGACGGGGGCGGACGAGCTCCTCCCCGCTCCTGCAGCGCAGCACCCGACGTCGAGCGTGGCCCCACGGCCCGAGAGCTCCTCCGCACGGCGGACAGCCCAAACGCCCGGCGATGAGATCGGCCTCGACCTCGGCCTCGTCGGTGCCTACGATGAGCACGGGTGCCTCCGGCATCTGCCAGGAAGGGTCCTCCCGACAGTCCGGCAAGATCGGCGGGAGGGCTCTTGCGCGTCTACGTCGCTCTCAGCCTGACGCACCGGCGAGAGCCCCGCACGCGATCAGCTCAGCTCCACCGTCCTAGCCATCAGCGACGCCAGCACCATCGCGGATGCTGATCAAGAGCGGCGCTCAACAGGCGTGGAACCTGGCCACCCGGATGCGCCGGGACGCCGATCAGGTCCTGCGGTTGCTGGTCGACACCCGAACCCGTGTTCCTTTTGATAATTATGCCGATGTCCGCGTTATGCCGATGTCGGGTCGCTGGGCCTTGCTGGCGTTGAGGTTCGGG
>JANMRJ010000765.1:0-4320 GCA_031370985.1 Acidimicrobiales bacterium | reverse complement strand
AGCTCGCGCAGCTCCTCGGGCTGGAGGACGGCGTTTGCGATCGTGCTGCGAACGCGGGCGGGAGAGGGGCTCAGGGGTCTGCTCCGCTTGGGGGCTCGGGTGCCCGGCCGGTTCGATCAACGGCCGTTTATATCAATGGAGGTTGATCCTAACGAGGCGATGCTCCGGCTGTCAACCGCGTTCGGGTCGGACGATGCCCCCGGCCGCCCGGGACTCGTGCCCTGTACCCTCAGTCGGTGAGCCGGTTCAGCGCTTGGAGCCTCCTCGCCGTCTTCGGGATCGGGGTATTCCTCGCGGGCCTCGAGCTGATGATCACGGCCACCGCCCTGCCGTCGATCCTGCTCGACCTCGCCACGACCGACCAGCTCGGCAAGCCCGCCTTCTCCGAGCTGCGCCACGCGTCGTGGATCGTCAATGGCTATCTCCTCGCCTACGTCGTGGCGATGCCGCTGGCAGGTCGGCTCGCGGACGTGTGGGGCGCCCGGCGGCTGTTCCTCGGGGCGCTCGTCATCTTCGTCATCGGGTCGCTCGTCGCCGGGCGCGGCCAGACACTCGACGAGCTGATCGCCGGCCGGATCATCCAGGGGATCGGCGGTGGCGTCCTCGTCCCGGTCGGGACGGCGGCGGCGTCGCACCTGTTCGATGGCCACGATCGGCCGAGGGCGCTCGGGATCATCGGCGCGCTCACGTTCCTCGGGATGGCCGCGGGGCCGTTCCTGGGCGCTGCGATCCTCGGCGGGTTCAACGTGTCGAGCGGGCTGGATCGCCTCGGCGTTGCCGACCCGAGCGCTGTTCGGGACGTTCTGACGCCCGCCTGGCGCTGGGTGTTCTACGTCAACGTCCCGATCGGTCTCGGCGCCCTGCTGATCGCATGGGCCGCATCGAGCGGCTGGGAGACGCCGCGTCGGGCCGGCGGCCCCGATGTCGTCGGAGCGGTCGTCTGGAGCGTCGCCCTTGCGGCCGCGCTCGGAGCGGTGACCCTGATCGGCGTGACCGACATCGGCGGGCCCGATCCCGTCCTCGTCGGCGTCGGGCTGGTCGCGCTGGCGGTCGCGGCGACGCTCCTGACCGTCGTCCGTGGATTCCGTCGCGCCGACCCGTTCCTCGATCCGCGCCTGTTCCGGAGCATCGCCTTCTCGTCCGCGGCGCTGGTGTCGCTCCTCACCGGCTTCGCGTTCGCGACCGCGATCATCGGTGGCGCCGTGTTTGTCGACCGCGTCCTGTACGGCGGACCGGACCAGCAGCGATTCGCCCTCGGAGCTCTCGCGGGCGCGACGGCCCTCGGCGCGCTCGTGTCGGGGTTCGCGGTCCGCGTCCTCTCGCTTCGGCTCGTGACCTTTGTCGGCCTCCTGCTCTGTGCGGCGATGTTCTGGCTGATGTCGGGCTGGACGCCGGCCGTCCCGATCGGGATCGTCGCCGTGGTCCTCGGCGGGTTTGGGTTCGGGTTCGGGCTGACCGTGACGCCGCGGAGCACGGCCGCGGTCGAGAGCGCCGGCCGGGCGTCGTTCGGGATGGCCAGCGCGATCGTGACGGTCGCCCGGATGATCGGGATGGCGATCGGGGTCGCGATCCTGACCGCCTACGGCTCGACGACCATCGACCGGCTCTACGATCGCCTGTTCTCGGCGGCAAACCCGGACGGCTGGAAGGCGGTCATCCCGGCCGAGCTGCGCGACCGGCCGCTTCGCGACGGGCTGGTCGTCGATGCGCTCGAGGCATGGGCGGCGAGGGAGGCGTCGGGGATCCTGGTCGGGATGTTTCTCGCGGCGGGGGTCGTGACGATCATCGCGATCCCGCCCGGTCTCGCCCTCGGCGGTCGGACGCGTAGACTCACCGCCGAGCGGACCGCGACCGGCACGGCCGCGGCGGCGGGAGCGGAAGGCGGAGACGGACTCGATGGCGAAGACGGGCTCGAGTCGACGATCGCCCTCTGAGATGCGCCAGCGCCCGGTGAAGGGCGACCGCGCGGCCGCCAGGCCCGGGGGCCGCCGCCCCGGCTCGCGCGGTGACGCGCTCGAGCGAACCCGGGACCCTGGGTCCCCCACGGACGACCCGCACCTCAAGGCCACCGAGCTCGGAGCGAAGAAGCCCGGGTCCGTCCGGATCGTGTCTTGCCACGGCGACAGCTCGACCGAGTCGACCGATCTCGCCGACCTGGCGAAGCTGATCGCCGCGCCAGACCACCGGATCTGGGTCGATCTCGCCAGCCCGGACGAGAGCCAGGTCAAGGCCGCTGCCGACGCGCTCGGGCTGCATCCGTTGATCGCCGAGGACATCCGCGAGCGGAACCAGCGCTCGAAGATCGAGTCGTTCGACCAGGATGTCGTCCACCTCGTCCTGTTCGCTCTGCGCTACGAGGGCGAAGCGGCGGCCGAGGAGATCGACTTCGTCCTCGGTCAGGGATACCTCCTCACGGTCCACGACGGATCGCTCGGTGACTCGTCGGCGGC
Organism: Acidimicrobiales bacterium; assembly: GCA_031370985.1. Classification (GTDB taxonomy): domain Bacteria; phylum Actinomycetota; class Acidimicrobiia; order Acidimicrobiales; family AC-14; genus CADCTB01. The sequence continues at coordinate 1,870 of JANMRJ010000765.1, read as the reverse complement.
GCCGCTCCGGTTCGGGGTCGAGCACGCGCTCCAGAAAGGCCCGGACTACCTGCTGTACGCGATCGCCGACACGGTCGTCGACGGCTACTTCCCGGTCCTCGACAAGATCGGCGACGACATCGACGATCTCCAGGACCGGGTGATGCAGACGGCGTCCGACACCACCCTCCAGCGGCTGTTCGCGATGAAGCGCGAGCTGATCGACCTGCGCCGGGCGACGTCGCCGGCCCGCGAGATCTTCAACCAGCTGACGAACCGCGAGGTCGGCTCGATCGACCCCAAGCACATCGTCTACTTCCGCGACGTCTACGACCACCTGATCCGGGTCACCGACGAGCTCGACAACTTCCGCGACCTGGTCTCGGGCACCCTCGACATCTACGTCTCGATCGTGAACAACGACCTGTCGCGGATCATGAAGCGCCTGACCGGGGTGACCGTGATCCTGGCCGGGATCGGGGCGGTCGCCGGGATCTTCGGGATGAGCGAGGCGGGGACGGCGTTCGCGGGCGCCGAGGCCGGCGGGTTCTGGCTCGTCACCCTGGGCGTGATCCTGCTGGCCGTCGGCGCGGCGGCGTTCCTGCGCAGGATCGACTGGATCTGAGGTTCCGAGCAGCGGGCCCGCCGCTGCGTCCCGGATCGTCGTCCCTTGATCAGGCGCAGTTGATCGGGTGAGGTTTCGGGTGGGCGTCGGCGTGCGGCGCCGCCTCGACGTCGAACGGCATCGCGACCACCTGGAGCTTGGGATACGACCCGTTCGGGCCGGTCGACGTCTGCAGCCAGAGGGTCTCGGACTTGACCGCGAGCGGGCCGTCGAGGAAGTGGTTGTCGGGCGGCACGTGCGGCAGGACCCTCGTGATCTGGTACTCGAACATGAAGTCGTCGCTCGTGTAGACGCGGACGAGCATCGTCTTGAGCGAGGCGGCACCGCCACTCCGGCCGAGGATCGCGCGCTCGTACAGCGGCCCGAACATCCCGGTCCGGGCATGGGCGTAGATGTAGATCGAGCGACCGAGGCCGGGCTGGCTGAGCCCGGGTGCCACGTAATACATCGCCACGTTGCACGACGGGTAGTTCGCGTTCGGCTGGGCGATGACCGGCAGGTCGATTCCGAGCTGGTCGATGACGACGCGGGTGGCCACGCGGTTCGGATTCGGGCTCGGAGCGACGCTCGGCGGCGGGGCGGAGCCGTCGATGGGCGGCAGGCTCGGGAGAACGAAGCCGGGCGTCGGCAGCGCGGCGACATCCGACGGTGACGGAAACCCGCCCGGGCTGGCGTCCGCCGAGCCGCCGTAGTGGAGCAGGCCGGCCGCCAGGAGCGTGACGCCAGCGGCGGTCAACAGGGCCGGCGCGAGCCGGTCACGGAGGACGCGGGCGAGGGTGTGCATCGGGCGGGCATCCTAGCAGCGCTCGGACGGGCGCGCCGTCGTGGCGCCTCCGCGCCCGTCGGTCAGGCGCAGTTCAGCGGATGCGGCGTCGGATGGGCGGCCTTGTGATCGGCCGGCAGGGTGATCAGCGGCAGGGCCAGGAGCTGGGTCTTGCCCGGCGTGCCCTTCGGGCCCTCGGAGGTCTGGAGCCAGAGCTCCTCGGTGGTCGCATTGGCCGCTGCGTCGAGGTTCAGCTGGTGCAGGCGGACCTCCGTGACCTCGTACTCGAACAGCAGGTCGTCGCTGGTGTAGATCTGGATGATCATCCCGATCATCGACTTCGGACCGCCGCTCTTCTTCAGGATCGCGCGCTCGTAGATCGGGCCGAACATCCCATCCCGCGCATGGGCGTAGAGATACGTCGAGCCGCCCTGGCCGGGTTGGCGCAACGGGGCCTGGATGTACATCGCCACATTGCACTGCGGGTAGGTCGTGGAGTCGCC
>JANMRJ010000745.1:0-1591 GCA_031370985.1 Acidimicrobiales bacterium | reverse complement strand
CGACCCAGCTCGGGCGGTGGTTCGAGGGCGGCGTCGAGCTGTCAGAGGGCGAGTGGCAGCGGGTGGCGCTGGCCCGGGGCCTCATGCGGCCGGCGCCGGCGCTGCTGGTCCTCGACGAACCCACCGCCAGCCTCGACCCCCGCGCCGAGCACGAGGTCTTCACCGCCTTCGCGGCGATGGCGAGACGGAACGCGGGCGAGAGCCCCATCACCATCCTCGTCTCCCACCGGTTCTCGACGGTGCGGATGGCCGACATCATCGTCGTCCTCCACGACGGGCGCATTGAGGAGCAGGGCTCCCACGAGGAGCTGCTGGCCGCCGGCGGCCGCTACGCCCAGCTCTTCGGGCTCCAGGCCAGCCGCTACTGACACTCAAGTTTGGCGCCAACACGCCCGAAAGCACCATGCAGTGGCCTACCGGGAGCCGTTCCAGAGAGTGCTGTCAGCCGCCCAGGCCGACGCTCCGTGGGCCTACGAGCAGCTCTATCGCTCGCTGTCCCCGTCGATCTGCGGCTACCTGCGCCTCCAGGGCGTGGCCGACCCCGAGGACCTCACCAGCGAGGTCTTCCTCGGCGCCTTCCGGGGCATCGGGTCGTTCCGGGGCGACGAGGCCCAGTTCCGTGCGTGGGTCTTCACCATCGCCCACCGCCGGCTGACCGACGATCGCCGCTCCCGCGGGTGCCGGCCGACCATGGCTGGGGCCGAACTGCCCGACACCGCCGGCGGCGATGTCGAGGAGGAGGCGCTCCGCCGCCTCTCCGCCGACCGAGTCCGCCAGCTCTGCGCCGGCCTGGCCCCCGACCAGAGCGACGTCCTGCTGCTCCGCCTCGTTTCCGGCCTCACCGTCGAGGCCGTCGCCGACGCGCTCGGCAAGAACGTCGGCGCGGTCAAGGCGCTGCAGCGGCGGGGCCTGTGCGCCCTCCGGAAAACTTTTGAGCGGGAAGGCGTACCCCTGTGAGCCGCCCGTCCGATTTCTCCTACGAGATGTCCGGTGAGCTTCCTCCCGACGATGCCCTGGCACCGTTGGCCGAGGAGGTCCGCTTCGCGGTCAGCGGTCCGCCGCCCGTGCCCTCTGCGGCACTGGCGGAGGTGCTGTTCGCGGGGTTCTCCGGCGTCTCTCCATCCTACAACGGCGACCTCGTGTTGACAGCTGGTTGCAACGTCCACGGGCCTGCGATGCACCGTTTAGCACCAACGCAGGCGGCCGGACTACCGAACTGGAAAGAGGAGAACGACATGCCCGGAATTGGAATGTGCGCGGGAGTGCTCGCCAAGCTGAGCGGCATCGCCACCGCGGCCAAGGCCGCCATCGCATCGGCCACCGCGATGGCCACCATCGCCCTCGCCGGCGGCGCCGCCGGCGTCCTGCCCGCACCGGCCCAGAACCGGGTCGCCGCCGTTGCCCGCGCCACCACCCCCCTGAACTTCCCCGACGCCGCCGGCGTGACCGGTCCCGTCGAGAAGGCCATTCCCGCCGTCCCCGCCCTCCCCGCCGTCCCCGCCGTCCCCGTACCGCCGCGGCCCACGCCGCCGACGCCCCCGGCGTCGGTCACCGGCGCTGGCAGCGCCAAGGCCCCGACGAGCTCCGCGGG
>JANMRJ010000742.1:0-3981 GCA_031370985.1 Acidimicrobiales bacterium | reverse complement strand
TCATGGACGCCGAGCGAGACGCCACCCTGGCCTACCTCGACGACCTGACCCGCCGCCTGGGCGGACGACGGGGCGAGGCCGCGGTGCGCACCCCGACCGAGGGTCTGATCTACGCCACCGCCCGCCATGCCACATCCCGGGTTCGCGGCTGACTGTTCCGGTACGGGGCGATCCTCTGCGCATCGGCAGGAGCACACTCGGTCACGGCCGCAGGCGGTGGACGTAGCCATAAACGCAGCCATCGATCGGTCGGGCGACGTGAAGGACGCTCGGCGAAATTCACACCTGGGCGGGTGTCCCGTAGCGTTGACGGGCAGCCTGCTTGGAAACCCCGAGCGCCATTGCAATGCGGCCCCAGCTCCGGCCTCGGCCCCGAGCATCGTCCACTGCTGCTTTGAGGCTGCCCTCGGCGACAGCGACCTCGTTCAAGGCGTTGGTGATGGCACGGAGGTCGGCGGTGTTGTCCACGGCAGTGGTGGTCGGATCAAGCGCGTCGAGCCACGCCTCGGCCTCGGCGGCGGCGACTTCGAGCTGTTCGCGTGTTCTCGGCATGGGCATCACCTCAAAAAGTGGAAGAACTTCGCCCGCAAGGGCATGGCATGAATGGCGACCAAGTCGTCGTCGGTATCGAGCACGACGACCTCCAGCAGCTGGACGTCTCGACTCGGGCCGATGATGAGCAGCCGGTCGCCCTGGGAGATCGTCCGGAGCTCGTTGCGGACAGCGTGGCGGATGTCGTCATCTGGCACTCCGTGCTTGCGAGCACTCTCGGCTATCTCCAACTATGACAACCTATCTTGTCGGACACCCGTGTGTCAAGGTAGGTTGTCGCTCGGCAGTGGCCATCAAGCTCCGTCTGGGTGTCCAGCGCGCCCGGCTGTGCTATTCGTCGCGGCCGATCGTGACCGGGAACCTCTCGTCGTCGAATACCGCGGAAACCTCGAGGTGGCCACCGAGAGCTTCGACGTAGCCTCGCAAGGTCGACAGCTCCATCTCACGACCGTTCTCGATGCGGGACACGTTCGGCTGCGTCGTGGCCATGAGGCGGGCCAGCTCGTTCTGGGTGATCTTGCGGGCTCGGCGTAGCTCGTTGAGCGTGTAGTCGACGACCTCGGCCACCGCCTCGTTTCGATGACGAGCGATCCGTTCACGGCGCACTGGATCAGCATTGATCGGGTCGCTCGGCTCCTTGAAATTTCGTGCACTCATCAGCGTTCTCCTGTTAGCTCTGGCCGGTCTCGCGCAGGTACTCGTCGAACAGAGTGTCGGCGACTGGGATGGCATCCTCATACCATCTGGTTCATTGACCGGTCTTGTCTCCGCCGATCAGCAGCACTGCCTGTCGTTGTGGGTCGAAGGCGAACAGAATCCGGCATCGCCCCGCCCTTGCTCACCCGCAGCTCCTTCATGTTCGGGTGGCGAGAACCCCGATGGTGTCGACCGTCGGCCGGCCAAGTGCCGAACTCGTTGGTGTAGAGCACGCCCCACATGGCAAGTATAACCTCAGTCTGATATTATGTCAACGTGATGTCGCCCGACACCTACTGCGGGTCAGCGCAGTATGTGGGCACTGCGACCACGCTCCCGAGAAGCCCTGGCGGGCTGGGACGAGGTGGCGGAAACGGCGGAGGACCAGGAGGTGGTCGTCACTGGTCAGAACGACGTGCGGGTTGAGGCGGAGGTTGTTCTGCGCTTCGAACGGGCTGGGCGTCGCAACGACAGGTGCCCCGGCCGAATGGCCGAGGCACCTGTCCGTGATTCTGTTGACCATGGTTGGAACGTCAAACGTTTGGTGGAGCTGAGGGGACTCGAACCCCTGACCCCTTGCATGCCATGCAGTGTGGAGGCCGTTCTGGGCGTACCGCTTGATGTCAGGCGCTGCTCGTCAGTCACGGTTCATTCGATGTGAAAGTCCAGCTCAGCAGGGGTTCAATCGTTCCGGCGAGTGCCGGGCTGTGTTGGACCCTGTCGGCCCGCATGCTCTCATGCAGTCGGAGGAACTGGCTACGTTCCTGGCTACGCTTTCCGGTGCGGGGTGATCCCTGCGCGTCGGCAGGAGCACCCTCGGTCACGGCCTCAGGCGCTCAACGTAGCCAAAAAACGTAGCCCTTTGCTTAGGAAAGGCTGGTGCCGAGCAAGTGAGCGTTCGCGGCCACAGGTCCCCCGGCTGAGGCCGGAGGTGTACGACACCATCGCGTTGTACGTCCACCACCTCGACGACCGCGGCCGACTGGTCGTTGCCTGTCAGCCACGATGAATGTGCCGGCCACGACACGTGCCGGGTCGTCGGTTTCGCTCAGGAGCGTCCAGGGGAGCCCGGTGTCGTCCTGACTGGTGAAAGTCGACCCAGATTGTCGATCGGTTGATTCATTGCCCTTCTCGTGGTCGAGCTACGCGGGCCTACGGTGACCCACCCGATGGCGGTTCTCCGCCACTGAGCCGGGGAGCGGTCGAAGGTGGACGACGCCGGTCTCGTCGACATCGACGACCTCGGCAACGGCAACCGCGGTCCCCCGGCCCGCTACGACGAACTCCCCCGCCTGAATTCGAGCGGGGTCGGTGGCGCGGTCGACGAACGTCCAAGGCAGGCCCGTGTCGTCCTCCTCGTTCCAGTCAACGTCGATGTCCACTGCGATGGTCACTGCGACTCCTCAGGCGGCCGGAAGTACGGGTTCGGTCGAACCACATTCTCGCATCCCAAGAGCCGCGAGAGATCGTCGTCGAGGTCGGGGAGCATGATCGTGTAGTGCGGCCTGCGGAAGGTCGGCCGCAGCTCAAGGCCAGCGGCACGGACGGCTCCGGCTGTCATGACCGTCAAGAGCCCGAACCGATTCAGCCTGCCGCGGCTGAGATCATCGAACTCGCCTTCGTCGTCGGCTGCGAACACTGATACTCCGAACTCGCCGAACCGGCGATGGGCCTCGACGGCGTCAAACCGAGCCGACGCTGCATCGAGGCGTCCGCCACGTACGACGATCAGTGCGTCATCGGCCAGCTGCTCTCGACGGACTCTCACCCTTCAGCCACCAGGCTGGGGTTTGGTCCGGGTATGGCCAGCGATGTCACGAGCACCTTCCATTCGAGAGACCGGCCCGCGCCAACTGAGGTGCGGCTCCCAAGAAGCCCTGGCGGGCTTCTCCAACCATTGTCGCTGGCGATCCATGACCCGGGCCGTCAAGGCTGCCCGCTGGCGGCCTGCGGCCGGCCTTGACCGCCCTGGCCCTACTGGCCCAAACCTCATGCGTCATCCGGATCGGGCCCCGTGGCGGGCGGCGGGGGCATCGGCGTCTCCTGGAGCTGATCCTCGATCCTGTCGAACACTGCGGCCATGAGGTCGATCAGCTCGGGGTCGTCGGTGTTGATCCAGTCCTCCAGCGGCAGGTCCTGGCGGGACAGGAGCAGATCGAGCAGGGGTCGCTCCTCGCCCCCCGTAGGCCACATGGCGGGCCGGGTGTCGGTCGGAATGGCATCAACGAGCAGTCGCTGCGCCTGCTCGATCGTGAAGCTCTTCCGTGGCTTCGGCGGCCGCTTCTCAGGGAGCAGCACGTCGGCTGCCGGATTGGTCTTGATCGTCCGATGCCGGAGCCCGTGTTGCAGCGCCTGGTTGAGGTAATTCCAATTGCGGTCGATCGTGCTGGTTGCGTAGTCGCGATCGGCCATGCCAGCGAAGAGAGATTCCAATCGCTGGGTCGATGTGCGGTCGACCCACAGCGACCCGAGCGCTGGGCGAACGCTGGTGTCCAAGAGCTGGCGGGCGTTGCTCAGGGTGTTCGGCGACTTCGTCCGGGCATGGCGAGATCTTTTCGTGGCCGATCCGTTCGGGCAGCCGTCGGCGAACCAGGCGTCGATCACATCATTGAACGTGGCCAGCCGTGCCCGTCGGGGCCCGGGGTCGAGCGACTGTGCCCGTAGCGTGAGCAGCTCGTCCAAGTCGGCTTGGGCGTCGACCCTGTTGACACGCTCAACCTTGCGGCGCGAGCC
>JANMRJ010000740.1:0-3649 GCA_031370985.1 Acidimicrobiales bacterium | reverse complement strand
TACCAGCCATGTCAGCCACGCGTCGGTTTTTCGGCAGCGGGATCGCACTCGTCCGCTGCGTCTCGGCCGTCTCTTCATAGTGACCTGATCGACGGCCCATCGGGCGAGTACCCTTGCCCGATGACCATAGGGGGCCGCTCGCCGTGAAGGCTGGCAGTCTGGCACGCCCGGGGCTTTGGAGCGCGGCGCGGGAGCGATACAACGGCTTCATCGCGCGTCATGACATCGCATGGGAACTCGGGATGGGTGGCCTTGCGATTGTCTTCGTCGCACTTGGCTTCATCATCGATGAGGTTGGCCCGGCGACACGGCCTGAGCTCGAGGTCGCCGAGCTTGCGCTCACTGGACTCTTCATTCTTGAGTTCGCTACTCGCATCCTGGCCGCCCACGACCGAGGCCAGTACCTGCGCGTTCACTGGATCGACCTGGTTGCCACCGTGCCGCCAGTACGCGCCGCCCGCCTCCTGCGCCTGCTACGTCTCCTGCGCCTGATCAGGGCCTTCGCGGGAGCGTATCGGGCCGTGATGCACCTCGATGGCCTCGCCCGGCACCGCGGGTTCGCATGGCTGGTCGTCTCCTGGCTGGCAGTCATGGTGCTTTGCTCGTTCGCACTCTTCGCCGCAGAGCACTGGATCAACAAGGCGATCGAATCGCCGTTCGATGCGTTGTGGTGGGGCGTCGTCACGATCTCGACCGTTGGCTATGGCGATGTATACCCGATCACATTCGAGGGCAAGCTGGCGGCCATGACCCTGATGGTCTTGGGCATCGGGCTCTTCTCGGCGATCACGGCGACGGCCACCAGTTACCTGCTCTCGACTCGTAGCTCTCGGGACGGCAGCACCGGAGGCCGTCTCGTGGATGAGATCGAGAGGCTGGCGGCGCTGCGCGAGCAAGGGTCGCTGACCGACGAGGAGTTCGCGCAGGCGAAGGACCGCTTGCTCAGGAAGGGATGAGAAGGCAAGTCGACGAGGCTCTGCGAAGGACTACAGTGTCGGCCAGCGAGTGTGCGACCCACGGAAGAAGCGCGCTGCCACTTACCTGGAGGTGGGGCCATGGCAACCATGAGACGGTTAGGAATCCCGACGGCGGTATTCGCCCTCACACTGGTACTCGCGTCGCCGGTCGCCGCTGCCTCGCCGGCCGCTGGAGTTCTCCGGACGGGGCTCCCCAATCGGACTCTAACGCCTGGGGCGTACAACCCGGCGGTCACCCAGGCCACGATCCGCTGGACCATCTGCAAGGTCGGCTGGACGGCGACAATCCGGCCGTCGACCTCGTACACGAACGCGCTCAAGGTCCGCCAAATCGCCACCTACGAGTATGCGGACAAGGTGCTCGCCGACTACGAGGAGGATCACCTGATCAGCCTCGAACTCGGCGGCAGCCCCACGTCGGCGAAGAACCTGTGGCCCGAACCGCACCACATCAAGATCGGCGGACATGACCTCGGCTCGTTCAGCAAGGATGGCTTCGAGACACACCTCAAGAGCCTTGTGTGTGCGGGCAAGCTGACGCTGGCCAAGGCGCGGGCGGAGATCGTGGCTAACTGGGTCGCCTACTGGAAGGCATGGAAGGGCTACTAGACGGAACGCGGCGAGGAACGATCCGGTTGTTATGACGCCCTAGCGTGAGGCCGCCCACACGCCCTCCATGGCGCAAGGTCGCCACACACGTGCCACTTGGGCCGAAGTCGGCGCCACGGCGGCGCTACCCTCGGGTCATGCCAATCGCTGAGCACTGTCCCGGCTGTCCGTACCGCGGCCTTGCTGTCGGGACGCGCGGCGACCCTACCAGCCGCATCGTCCTCGTCGGCGAGGCTCCGGGCGCCAAGGAGATTGAGGAGGGACGCCCATTCGTCGGGCCAGCGGGTGCAGTCCTGTGGAAGGCACTCGATGAGGCTGGACTTTCCGAAGCCGACCTGTTCATCACCAACGCGGTTGCCTGTCGTCCGTGCAACCCGGTCAAGCCGATCCGAACGCCATCGCATAAAGCCATCGATGCCTGCCATGGGCGACTGGCGCGTGACATCGCGGCGTCACCCCGAGACGTCATCGTCGCCCTCGGCGTGACCGCCGTCAGGGCTGTCACTGGGAAGCGAGGGTTCCCAGTCACGAAGAAAGAGCCAGGCACCGAACTCCCGAGCATCTGGGGCCGTGTCGTGCCGACGCTTCACCCCGCCTATGTCCTCCGTCGTCGGGCGGAGTATCCGATGCTCGTGGCGGACCTCAAGCATGCGCGGCGTGTCGCCTTCGGGTCGTTGAATGCAACGTGCTGCGTGTGATAGGCTCGCGGCTCCGGTGCGTGAACTGATCGCAGACCCCTCAGCGCATACGCAGAGGCACCGTCCGTGAATACCGCCCTGTACTACGGCGCGAAGTTGGTCGTGTTCGTGACCCCCTTCCCGCTCATGATCGTTTCGCCGGGCTTGACCACCAAACTGATGTCCCGCGCAGAACACGCAATCGAACACCGCCTCCAGATGAGCAACGGCAGGCCGTGGCGGGATGGCGGGGCAGCCCACCGGGCTAGCCACGAGCCTCCGCGCACATACACGCCGCCACCGGCCATCACTGGCGAAGGCTGGCAGAAGAAGTGACGACTCCATAACCGACGACTCGCGCACCCTCCCGGACGAACCAGAAGCGGCGTGGGAGCGCCGGCCGTGGGTGCGAAGGTATGTTCCGCGCGGAGCGCGAGCCGCTCTATGTCGCCCGGCGGTCCGGGCCAAAGCTGCTCTTCCAGGGGTCCGTCACGTGCGTCGTCTCGTCGTCCTGATCCTCGCCGGGGTCCTCATCGGCGGGTGCACCGGCGCCGCGCTTCCGTCACCGACCACCGGTCCGACCGCATCGCCGACCGCCACGCCGACCCCGACGCCGACCGCCACGCCGACCCCGACGCCGACGGCCACGCCCGTCCCGTCGCCCTCGTTGACTGGCGACCTCGAGGCTTGGAAGACCTTCAACGACTATGTCGCGGTCTCTGCCACGGCAATCTCGGCCAAAGTGACAGCCGTCTCGGAGGCCTTGCAGAAGGGCGATGCTGTCGGGCTCAGGGCCGCGATCCGAGCAGAGCGGACCGCACAGCTCGTGTTCGTCGATTGGCTCGATGTCCACCCGCCTCGCGCCTGCATCAAGCAGGTATGGACGCTGGACCGGGCATCCGCCGCCGACGCCGCGAGTTCGCTTGACTATCTCACGAAGTACATGACCAGCCGCAGCAAGGCCGATGGTGACAGGTTCTTCGCCTTGGCCGAGAAGTCGAACGAAGAGCAGGACCGGTCGAACGCTGCTTACGACTCCGTGAGTTGCGCGCCCTGACGCCTAAGATCCAGCGAACGTGCCGCTCCCGCCGCTGGCCGCCTACGCGATCTCCGAGGCCCGATGAGCGGACGTCGACCGGGCACCTCGGTGTTGCCACAGTTCAGGACCGAACCCGCGATCCATTGGGCGGTCAGGCGGTTCGGACCCCGGTGATCGCGCCCGATTCCCGTACGAATCGGACCACGGCGCCAGCGTCAGACATGACGGCGTAATTCCTCTCGCCCCGACCATGACAACCAATCGAGCCCCGTTCCACGCCGCGGCCCATCCCTGAGCCTGTGCTGGGGCGCAGGTGGACCTCTTGGGCTCCGAGCACGTCGATCCGC
>JANMRJ010000733.1:0-12100 GCA_031370985.1 Acidimicrobiales bacterium | reverse complement strand
GGCTCGCGCCGGATCTCACCCATCAGGTCGCCGCCGGCGGGTACGAACGTCACCCGCCGTACGCCTCGGGCGGCAGGTGGACCTGAAGGGCGTCGAATACGGCGAGGTACCGGCGGTGCCCGACCTCATAGCCCTCGTCCGGTCGGGGCTCGACAACGACCACGTCGGTCGGGGGCGGCCGGTGGTCCGCCTCCAGTGCCCGAGCCACCAGCGCCACCCCGCCGGCGGCGGCGCTGTCACTGACATCGGGAACAGTCAGCACTCGGCCGACGACATCGGCCATCAGCTGGCGGAAGTCGGCGTTGCGCGCCGCCCCGCCGGTGAGCAGGACGCGCTCGAAGCGCTCGCCGCCCACGGCCCGCTCCAGGTCGTCGATGTTGGCCCGCACGGCGTAGGCATGGGCCTCGACGAAGGCCCGGGCCACGTCGGCCGGCCCGTGGGCCATGGTGAAACCGACCAGCGTGCTGGGCGCCTTGGTGGCCCACGACTCCTCGCTCCAGATCGGGCTGGCCACCGTGGCCGTGATGCCCCTTGCCCCCGGCACGCTCTGTGCGGCCAGATCCGACAGCTCCGCGGTCGTCCGCCCTGTCGTTGTGGCCAGCCATCCGAAGTTCATCCCCGCGTAGCCGGCGTTGGTCTCCGCCACCCACAGATCCGGCTGGAGGTGGGTGCTGACCCACGGATGGCGGAGCGGGTCGACGGGGAAGGCGCTGACCGCGGCCTGGAGCGGGGTGGTGGAGCCGGCCACCACGCACACCGTCGCCGGCACCATGCCGCCGGCGCCGAAGGCCGCGACCTGGGCGTCGCCGCCGGCGCTGACCACCGGGATCCCGAGGGGCAGGCCGAGCGACGGGTCGATCAGGCGGCCGACGACGGTGGCCGGCTCGACCAAGCGGGCCAGCCGGTGGGAGCCGAGGCCCAGATCGTCGAGCAGCTCCGTGGCCCACGCCCGCCGGCCCACGTCGGCCATCTGGCCGGCGCACGCGTAGGAGACCTCGGTGACCGCCTCGCCGGACATGCGCCACAGGGCCCAGTCGTGGACGAACAGAAGGTGCTCGGTCGCGGCCCACATCTCCGGCTGCTCGGCGGCCACGTCGAGGAGCTTGGGCAGCGTGAGCTCGGGGGCGGGCCAGTGGCCCGTGAGGGCGTAGAGGCGCTCAACACCGATACGGGTGCGCAGCGTGTCGAGGTGGGGCCCGCCCCGCCGGTCGGAGTTGAGGACGCCTGGGCCGAGCTCGGTGCCGCCACCCACGAGCACAAAGCCCTGGCGCAGGGATGTGACGGTGACGCCGGCGTAGGCGCCGGGGGGCCGGCCCGCGGCCTCGACCGCGCCGCGCATGGCGACGCCCGTGGCCGCCCACCAGTCAGCGGGCGAGAACTCCGCGGCATACGGCCGGGGCCGCGCCGTGTCGCTCGGCGCGGTGACCGCGCTGAGGACCGCGCCGGTCTCCAGGTCGGCGACCCACGCCTTCAGGCTGCTGCCCCCGTAGTCGAGGCCGGCGACGAGGGCCACTCAGGCCCCGTCTTCGGCCGGCGGGGCGCCGGCAGCGGCCTCTCGTGCCTCGACCCGGGCCAGGTACGCCGGCGGGCAGACGGTGTCGGTGTCTCCCAGCAGGAGCGCCCGGTAGGTGGCCGTGGCCGCCGCTTCCAGGTTGGCGACCCGTTCGAACGCGGCCTCGGCATCGGGGGCCACCACCAGGCAGCCGTGGTGGGCCAGCATCACCACGTCGGCCTCGGCCAGCCGCCCGGCGACCGCCTCGGCCAACTCGATGCTCCCCGAGGGGAGGTACGGCGCCACCGCGACGCGACGTACGTAGTAGGCGTGATCGAGGGTGATGAGCCGGATGTCACGGCCGGCGGCGACCAGCAGGTTGGCGTGCGGCGGGTGGGCGTGCACGGCGAAGGCCATGTCGGGGCGGGCGCGGTGGGCGGCCAGGTGCATGGCGGATTCGCTCGACGGCGTCGCCGTGCCCCACCGCCGGGCGCCGTCGAGGCCGAGGGCGACGAGGCCGGCGGGGTCGAGTTCGTCGAGGGCGGTCCCGCTGGGAGTGACGAGGATCTCCTCCGCTCCGGCGCGGACGGAGATATTGCCGCCGGCGCCCAGGACCAGGCCGGCGCCGCTCATCCGCCGGCCCAGGCGGACCACGGCATCGGCCAGCTCGGGACGCGCCATGCTTACCGGGCGGCCCGAGCCAGTGCATCGCGGATGTGGAGCACACCCTGGCGGCTGGCCTCGACGCCGGTGGTCGCGCCACCGACAACCGCGCCGTAGAGGTCGAAGGAAAGGACGCCCGCGTAGCCGGCGGCGGACAGGCCACCGAGGAAGGGGGCAAAGTCGTGCTCGGCCCCGGGGGGCAGGTCGGCGTCGGGGTCACCGCTGGAGTCGCCCAGGTGGACGTGCACGAGTCGAGGGCCCAGCCGGTCCGGCAGGCCGGCAACCTCCTCGCCGGCCGCGAATGCGTGGGCGGTGTCGACCAGCACGCCCATCCCCTGACCCACGGCGTCGACCAATCGGACGGCATCCTCGACGCCGGCGACGAGCTGGCCCGGCTTGTACTCGACCGCCAGCCGCAGGCCCAGGCCGGAGGTGGCGGCCGCCACCTCAGTCAGGGCGTCGCAGGTGCGGGACCATGCGTCCCCGGCCCCACCAGCCGCGTCGGCTCCCGGCCAGACGCCGAGGACGCCGGCACCGATGTCGGCGCTCCGACGGGCTACCTCGGTGATCTCGGCGACGGCCCGGGCCGACGGGCCTGCCGCGCCCAAGCCACCGTCGGGCCAGCGCTCGGGGGGCATCGAGAAGAGCACGGCGTCGACCCCGAGACCGGTCTCCCGCACCAGGGAGCCGATCGCGGCCGTCGCGTCGGCCGAGAGCTCGTCGTCGGCGCGGTAGACGCCGACCTCCATCGCTGCGAAGCCGAGTCCGGCGCTGGCATGCCAGATCTTGGCGCGATCGAACCCGTCGGGCCAGAAGTTCCAGTCCGCACTGACCAACCGCAAGGCGGGCTTAGGCCTCCGAGGCGAGCGCGGCGAACACCTCGTCGACCTGCTCAGCCCCGATGCGCAGGAGGAACTGATTCACCCGGCCGTAGGACTTACTCCCGAGGATGAAGAAGTTGGGTTCGGGGTTGCGCAGCACGTCGACCCCGTGGCTCTCCTGCTGCAGGCAGTCGCCGGCCGCGGCTCCCAAGAGAGCGGCCGAGAGGTTGATGGGCGCGGCCGTGGCGTAACACTCGTGCACCTGGAGCTGGCGATAGAGCGAGTTGTCGCCCACCGCACCCGTGAGGGCCAGGACCGTGTCGACCACGACCTCGCTCGTGCTGCCGTTCCGCAGGATGACCGCAACCTGGCCCCCGCGCTCGGCCAGCGCCTCCACCACCACGCCCGTCTCCAAGCGCACCGGGGACCCGCCGCCCGCGGTGAGCGACCGAGTGCGGTCGACCAAGGCCGCCCGTTCGGGCAGGGGATCGTTGGCGACCTGGCCCCACGTGGGCTCCGCCGACCGTACGGCCCAGATGATGGTCGTCGACGCCCCGCGATCGGCCAGGGCGGCGAGGTCGCTCACAGCCGTCTGGGCGGAGTGGCCGGCGCCGACCACCAAGACGGTACGGCCGCTCCAGTCCCCCTCCTCCGAAGCGAGATCGGGGATGGTGCGGCGGATCCGGGCGTCGAGTTGACCTTCGCCGACCGCGGGGATCCCGCCGTCGCCGAGGCTGTTCGGTTGGCCATAGGTGCCGGTGCAGTCGAGCACGATGTCGGCGCCGACGATCTCCTCGCTCCCGCCGGCGCCGGCGACGAGGAGCCGGAACGGACGGGCGCCGCGTTCGGCGGTGGCGATCTCCTCGTGCTTGAGCAGGCCGCGACGGCCGACGGAGGTGACGCGGGCGCCAACGCGGAGGTTCGCCGCAACCTCGGGGAGGGCGGCCAGTGGGTCGAGCACCCGGTCGCACAGCTCATCGCCGGTGGGACATTCGTCGCCGGAGGGTACCGGCACCCCGGCCGCTTCGAGATGCCGGGCCATCCGAGGCGAGACGTTGAGGTCCCAGGGTGTGAACAGTCGGACGTGACCCCACGCCCGGACATACGCGGCCGGGCGGTCACCCGCCTCGAACACGGTGAAGGGCCAACCTCGCTCCGCGGCGGCAAGAGCAGCCTCCAGGCCCGTGGGGCCGGCGCCAAGAATGGCGAGGCGAGGGACATCGGGCATGGGTCCACCTCTTGCTCGGGGGCGGGGCGTGGCCGGGACGGATCAACGGCGGCTGAACTGTACGCTACCCGAGCAGCGCTCAAGGAGGACCGCAGTGGCCGGCGAGGATAGTGTCGATTGGTGCCGGGCGCTCGGCGTCGACCAAGCCGACATCCCCCGGCTCCTCGTGCTGGAAGGGTCGTGGTGGCAGCGGGAGCGCACGGCCCAACGGCTGGCGCTGCTCACGGACGTGCGCGAGCTGGCGTTCCCCGACTACCACCTTGGCCGGCGACCGGCCGATGGCCTGCGGGTGCTGTATTCCTGCATCTACGGCGCGCCGAGGGCGGTGGAGCCGGTCCACGTGTTTGGTCAGCTGGGAACACCGACGGTGGTCCAGATCGGCTCGTGCGGCGCGTTGCAGCCCGGCATGCAGACTGGTGACGTGGTGCTCCCCGAGACTGCGGCCATCGGCGAGGGTGCCTCCCAGTACTACGGCGGTTCCGGCGCCTCGGCGGCCGCGCCGGCGCTCGTCGACCGGGCCGAGGCCGACCTCCGCGCTCGCGGGTTCCGAGTCCACCGTGGCCCGCACGTCACCACCTCCGCCCTGCTCGCCCAGCCGCCCGAGCTGGTGGAGCGCTGGCGGGCCGCCGGCTACCTCGGCGTCGATATGGAGACCTCGGCGGTGTTCAGCGCCGCCCGCTGGTTCGGGATGGAGGCGGTGTCACTGCTGTTCGTCTGGGACGATCTCCTGGCCGGCCGCAGCTTCCTCCACCCCTATACGGCGGACGAGCAAGCGGCCCAGGCCCGGGCCAACGACGTGCTCATGCCCGTGGCGCTCGGCCTGGCTCCGTGACGGCGATCGGCCTCGCCAACTTCATCGGCGGGACACGAGTCGAGCCGGTCGATGCAACCGGCGTCACGTCCGTGGTCAACCCCTCCACCGGCGAGGCCTACGCCGAAGCCCCGGTCTCGGGGCCGGCCGATCTCGACGCCGCCTTCGCCTCAGCCGAGGCCGCGCTCCCGAAGTGGAGCGAGGCGACCCCCGGCCAGCGCAGCCGGGTGTTGCTGCGCGTGGCCGACGCCCTGGAGGCCAGGGCCGAGGAGTTCGTGGCCGAGGAATGCCGGAATACCGGCAAACCGCGCCGGAGCATGGAGGTCGACGAGCTACCGCACATCCTCGATGTCATCCGCTTCTTCGCTGGCGCGGCCCGCATGCTCGAAGGCCGCTCTGCCGGCCAGTACGTCGCGGGGCACACATCCTCGGTGCGGCGCCAGCCCCTCGGCGTCGTCGCCCAGATCACGCCGTGGAACTATCCGCTGATGATGTCGACGTGGAAGTGGGCGCCGGCGATCGCCGCCGGCAACACCGTCGTACTCAAGCCGGCGGAGACCACGCCGGTCACGCCCCTGCTCCTCGCCGAACTTATGGCGGAGCACCTGCCGCCGGGCGTCTTCAACGTGGTCTGCGGCGACCGGGCCACCGGGGCGGCAATGGCCGCCCACCCCGTGCCGGCCATGGTCTCGGTCACCGGCAGCGTGGCCACCGGCCGGGCCGTCATGGCCGCGGCGGCGGCCGGCCCGAAACGCGTACACCTCGAGCTGGGGGGCAATGCGCCGGTCCTGGTGTTCGACGACGCCGACCTCGACGGGGCCGTGCCCCGCATCACCAGCGCGGCGTACTTCAACGCCGGCCAGAGCTGCACGGCGGCGTCCCGGGTGCTCGCCGGGCCGAGGATCCACGACCGTTTCGTGGAGGCCCTCGCCGCAGCCGCAATCGCAACCAAGGTCGGCGCGCCCGACGAGGGCGCCTACCACGGCCCGCTCAACAACCCTGACCAGCTGGCTCGGGTGGCCGGTCTCGTCCACCGCCGGGGCCCCGGCACCGACGTCGTCGCCGGCGGGCGGCCGCTGGACCGGGCCGGCTACTTTTACCCGCCGACTGTCGTGGCCGGGGTCCGTCCCCATGACGAGCTGGCGACCACGGAGATCTTCGGCCCCGTCGTGACCGTGTCGCGGTTCGCCGACGAGGACGAGGCGGTGGCGTCGGCCAACGGCACCGAGTACGCGCTGGGGTCGAGCATCTGGACGACCGACCATGCCCGGGCCGAGCGCGTGGCCCGGCGCCTCGACGCCGGCACGGTGTGGATCAACTGCCACTCAGTCCTCGCCGCCGAGATGCCCCACGGCGGGGCCAGGGGCTCGGGGTTCGGCACCGACCTGTCGGCGTACTCAATGGAGGAATACACCCGCGTGAAACACGTGATGGCTCGGTTCGACCGGTGACGGCCACCCGCATCGCCGTGTTCGGGGGCCCGTACTCGAACCCCTACGCCCTACGCGCCCTGCTCGACGATGCCCGGGCGCGGGAGTGCGAACGGGTCTTCTGCCTCGGTGACCTCGGCGGGTTCGGCGCCGAGCCCGACGCCCTGTGGCCCCTCCTGCTCGACGGTGGGGTCGAGTGCATCGCCGGCAACTACGACATCGCCATTGGCCGCGGCGACGAGGACTGCGGCTGCGGCTACCGCGACGAGCGCGACAACTCCTTCGCCCAGCTCATCTACGACTTCACCCGCGCCCACACCTCGCCGGCCTTCGCGGCCTGGATGCGGGACCTCCCAGGCCAGCACCGGGAGGTGATCGCCGGAGTCGACGTGCACATGGTCCACGGCTCGCCGCTGGTGGTGAACGACTTCTTCTGGGAGTCGTTCGCCGACGACGAGGTCCGGGAGCGCCTGGCCGCCAGCGGGGCCGACCTGCTCCTGTGCACCCACACCGGCCTCCCCTGGCAGAAGCGGCTCGACGGCACGCTGATCGTGAACGTGGGGGTCATCGGCAAGCCGGCGAACGACGGGCGTACCGAGGTCTGGTACGCCGTCCTCGACCTGGCCGACGGGCAAGCCACCGCCGAGCTGGTCCCCCTGGCCTACGACTGGCCGGCCCACGCCGCGTCGATGCGGGCCGCCGGCCTTCCCGAAGCGTTCGTGGAGACCATCGAGACCGGGTGGTGGACGACGTGCCTCGAGGTCGTCCCGCCCGCCGAGCGGTCCCGCGGCCGCTACCAGCTCTACCGCAGCGCGCTGCCGACCGGCTTCGGCGCCGAGGCGGTCAGCTGGGGCGAAGCTCCCGAACCGGCCGACGACCGCCTCCCGGTCGTGCCGCTGTTCGGTTCCAGCCTATTCGCACCCCGGCTGTGGATCTACACCAACTTCCACTGCAACCTCCGCTGCAGCTACTGCTCGGTGGCGTCGTCGCCGACCGCTCGCCGGCGATCGATGTCGCCCACTCGGTTCCGGGACCTGGTCGACGAGGCGGTCAACAACGGCTTCACCGAGATCTACGTGACGGGTGGCGAGCCGTTCCTGGAGCCGGACATCGTCGACATGGTCGCCTACGCCAGCGACCGCATCCCCACCGTGCTGCTCACCAACGCCATGCTCTTCCGCGGCCGCCAACGCACCGAGTTGATGCGCCTGGCCGGCCGGGCGAACCTCGTCGTGCAGACATCGATCGACGGTGCCCGCCCCGAGACCCACGACCGCAACCGGGGCGAGGGATCCTGGGCCCGGGCCATGGAAGGGATCCGCATCGCCACGGACCTGGGTCTGCCGATGCGTGTGGGAATGACCAGCACGGAAGCGAACGCCACCGAGATCCCCGAGCTGGGCGCCCTGCTGGCAACCATGGGCATCGCCGGCCGGGACTTCGCCGTGCGACCCCTGGTGCGGCGGGGGTTCTCCACCGAAGCGGGAGTGGAGATCGACGACGGCAATACCGTGCCGGAGCTGACCGTCACCACCGACGGCGTTCACTGGCATCCCGCCGGCGCGGATGTCGAGACCAGTCCCGACATGCTGCTCGCCGCCGGCGAGGTCCCCCTGGCCGAAGCCAAGCGGCTGGTCGTCGAGCGGTTCCTCACCCTGCGCCAGGCCGACGGGAGCCTGCCGATCGCCTACAACTGTGCGGTCTGATCCGGGGCGGTCTGATCCGGGGCGGGCTGATCCGGGGCGGGCTCGTCCTCCGGAGGCGGCGTGTCGAGCCCGAGGATCCTTCGGCCCACGGCCTCCCGGGCCTGCTGGGCGGTGAGGGCCATCAGGTCGCCGGCCCGGGCGTCGCGCACGAGGCGCTCGGCAATGTGGCCCCGCACGTACCCCCGGCCACCGACGATCTGGAGTCCCTTGTTGGCGACGGCGAAGCCGTTCTCGTTGCAGAAGGCCTTGGCCTCGGCCATGACCCCGCCGGCGGCATCGGGATCGCGGTCGGCGGTCAACGCCGCCCGCAGCACCATGAGCCGCATGGCGTTGGTGACGATCTCCATCTCTGCGATCAGGAACTGGATGGCCTGGTAGCTGGCGATCGGTTCGCTGCCCGGGGCGATGACGCGCGCGGTGGCGTGGTCGACAGCCATGTCCAGGGCGGCCTGGGCGATGCCGACAGAGGCCGCCGCCAGCCCGAGAGCAATGAAGTTCGGGCGAGCGAGCACGACCGCTTTGCCTTCGCCCTCCGGCCCGATCCGGTCGCTCACCGGCACGAAGGCGTCGGTGAATGTCAGTGAGCGGCTGTCGTTGGCCCGCATGCCCATAGCGTCCCAGGTACCGGTGACCTCGACCCCAGGGTTGGTCTTGGGGTCGACCATGAACAAGGTGAAGGCGCCGTCGGGCGTGCCGTCGACCACCGCGTTCAGCACCACCACCTCGGCTGCCCCCGCGCTGGTGGCGAAGCTCTTGCCGCCGTTGAGCAGGTACCCGCCGGCCACCGGTGTAGCAGTAGTCTGCGGTTGCATGAAGTGGGTGCCCGACCCGCGCTCGGTGAAGACAACCGTGAAGACCGCCCCGTCGGCAACGCGCTCGACGGCTCGTTGGCGTTGGGCCTCGTCGCCGGCGAGGGCGGCGGCCACGCCGGCGCAGTGCATGCCAAAGCACAGGCAGGTCGACGCATCGCCGCGCGCGATCTCCTCGGCCACGACACTGAAGGCCAGGTAGCTCGCGCCCCGGCCGCCGAGCTCGACGGGAACGGCGAGGCTGAGGAGGCCGGCCCGGCCCAGGTCGGCGAAGTTCTCCGCCGGGAAACGGGCCAGCCGGTCGTTCTCCGCAGCGCGTTCGCGAAAGGCCCCGGCGATGCCCTCGACCTCGGCGCGCAACGCCTGAAGCTCGTCGTCCAGGAACAGGTTGCTGCTCATACGGCAGCCGCACGTGAACTCGAGGTCATCGCTCACGCTAACCCCGGCCGAGCAAATTGCCGGCGGCGCCCTCGATCGCCGGCGGCGCTCCGCCCCGACTACCTGGCGGCGCCCGAATGTCTGGCAGGGAGACTCACGGTCAGCGCCTCCGTCTGCTGGCGTACCTCAGGGAGCCGTCCGGTGAGCCGTTCGGTCTCACGGACGATCGTCAGGAAGCCCTCACCCATCCCCTCCATCGCGGCGCGACCGCTCGGCCATGTTGCCCCTTGTGACAGGAACCCGACCACAACCTGGTTGCGCCGGATCGGTTGGGCGCCGGCGAAGAGGTCCTCCGGGTCGAGCGAGTTCGGCAAGCGGCCGGGGCTGGTGATGTCGATCCGGTCCGAGAAAATCTGGATCCTGACTCGGCCGGGGATGGCGTAGTCGCGATGGGCGACGGCATTGACCACGCACTCATGGAGGGCACGCAAGGAGTACGACGGCGCGTCGACCCGGCCCGTCGGGTCTTTCGAGGACGCAGTCGGCAGGTGCGGCGACGCTCCCAGGTAGGCCATCACTGCGTCGATCTGGAACGGAAGCGGACCATCGAACCGGCGAGTGTCGAGCCGATGGTCGGTGTCGGGATCGGTCCAGCGGTACACGACGAGGTCGATCCCGGCATTCGGCAACCCGACCAGGGGCGCTCGGCCGAACAGGAGGAGCCCAGCGACACTCGGGTGCAGGCCGTTGATGTCGTCGGGCGCCGTCAACTTGAGGTTGGCCGCGAAGCGGACCAGATCGTCGGCGTCCCTACCGAAGCGCGCCCGGTGATACTCCTCGATCCGCGCATGGTCGAGGTCGTCCCAGGTGGCGGCGAGCACGGGCCGTTCGTCCGCGGAGAGCGCCTCGGATCGTCGTGCCAGCAGGCGAGGGAGCTGCTCCATCGACACCTCGCGGGTCGTGTTGCCTGCCCGAATATACGGTCGCCGACCATTCGGCGCGTGCACGGCGAAGTAGTCGGGACGGATATCCACCTTCAGCACAGTCACAGGCGGACCGGCGCTTCCGGGGACCCGCATTGCGTCGAGACGGACAAGGTGGTCGGCCGGAGGCTCGACTCCATTCCTGGCGGCGTCGATGACGAGTCGCTGCAAGGCGTCGACACTCTCGTCCGGCACCCCGACCACTAGGCGGCCGTCCGTCACGCCGAGTACCAACACGCCGCCGTCGGCGTTACAGAAGGCGGTGATCTGACGCGCCAGCCAGGGAACAGCCTTGCCTTCGCCTCCAACGATGAGCCTGGACCCCTCGGCGACGATCTCCTTCAACTCAAGGAGGCTGTCCTCCCCCCCGGCGATGGCGGCGAGTAGCTCGCTCGGAACGTCGTACACCTATCCAGCCAATCACGTCGAGGCGTCGGATCAGAACCGCATTCTTGCCCGGTAGCGTGGATGTCGATGGTCCCCGAGCGCCTCCGGCCCCTGCTTGAGGAGACCGCGCCCCTCGCCGGCCTGTTCGCCGGCGCCGGCTGGAAGCTGTACCTGGTCGGCGGCAGCGTGCGCGACGCCATCCTCGACCGTCCGCTGGCCACGCCGGTCGACCTCGACTTCACCACCGATGCCCGCCCCGACGCCATCGAGGCCGTGGTGAAGGGCTGGGCCGACGCGCTCTGGGACCAGGGCCGGCGCTTCGGCACCATCGGGGTCAAGAAAGACGGCCGGACCTATGAGATCACCACCCACCGCGCCGAGGCCTACTCGCCGGACTCCCGCAAACCGGAGGTGGAGTTCTCCGACGCGGTGGAAGCAGACTTGTCGCGGCGCGACTTCACCGTCAACGCCATGGCGCTCAGGTTGTCCTCCGCTCGCGGCGACCTGGGCCTGGCCGGCGCCGAGCTGATCGACCCCTTCGGCGGGCTCGACGACCTGGCCGCCTACCGGCTCCGCACGCCGCTGTCGCCGACGGAGTCCTTCACCGACGACCCGCTGCGCATGCTTCGGGCCGCCCGGTTCATCAGCGGCTACAACTTCCTGGCCGACCCCGAGCTGGTCGCCGCGGTCAAGGCGCTCCGCGGCCGGCTCGAGATCGTCTCACCCGAGCGCATCCGCGCCGAGCTCGACAAGCTCCTCACCGTCGAGTCCCCCACCGACGGGCTGTGGTTCCTGGTCAACACCGGTCTGGCCGAGGAGTTCCTGCCCGAGCTGCCCGCCCTCGCCCTCCAGCAGGACCCTGTCCACCACCACAAAGATGTCCTGGCCCACACCATCGCCGTCGTCGAGAAGACCAGCCCCGACAAGGTCCTGCGCCTCGCCGCCCTCCTCCACGACATCGGCAAGCCCAAGACCCGATCGTTCGGCCGAGGCGGCGTGTCCTTCCACCACCACGAGGTGGTGGGCGCACGCATGGCCGAGGAACGCATGCGCGCCCTGCGGTACCCCGAACAGGAGATCGCCGATGTCCGCCGGCTGGTCGAGCTGCACCTGCGCTTCCATGGCTACGGCGACGACGTGTGGACTGACAGCGCCGTCCGTCGCTACGCGACCGACGCCGGCCCACTGCTCGAGAAGTTGAACGAACTGACCCGCTGCGACTGCACCACCCGCAACGCCCGCAAGGCCGCCGAGCTGTCCCGGCGGATGGACCTGCTCGAACTACGCATCGCCCAACTCGGAGAAGAGGAAGAGCTGAAGAGGATCCGCCCGGACCTCGACGGCAACCAGGTCATGGAGCACCTCGGGATCGGCGCCGGCCGCGAGGTCGGG
>JANMRJ010000699.1:0-2714 GCA_031370985.1 Acidimicrobiales bacterium | reverse complement strand
CACCAGCCCGGGGCGACCGGCAGCGGCTGCCGCCAGTTGATAGGACCGGGCGATGTCCTCTTTGCAGTTGTCGCGGCGGAATCGCACCACGGGCACGTCGGAGGCAGCCACCAGGTCCTCGAGCTCGGAGGTCAGCCGGTCGTGGTTGTGTACGAGCCCGGCCGGGGACGGGATGTGATAGCCCCGCTCGAGCAGGAACCTCAGCACCCCGCCTTCGTACTGCAGCCCCGGGACGTAGCCCCGGATGCCGATGCGGTCCACCGAGGTGCACCGGAAGCTGACGTTCTCTGCCAGTAGCCTGTCCACGGTCCCCATGGCGGCCTCCTCCCCGACCGTTGGCGCGGTCGATCTACGTGTGTGACGAGAGGACGCTATTGGGGACCGCTTCGCGTTGCACCTGAGCCGACGGGTGGGCATAGGGCCGGCTTTGCCGGCCCGGACCCCGACGTACTGCCCACCACGGCCGGCCATCCCGCGAGTGAACTCAGACCGCCCCCAGGGACCACCGACTCGTGCTCACCGCGGCGCTCACCGGCGGTCTGAGGTCACTCGCTAACGCTAGCCAGACCGGCGGGCTAGGCCGAGCGGTCAATCGCTCGGTCCTGCACCGTCCGCAGGTGAGCGAGTACGGCGGGTACCAGGGTGTTGTCGTGGCCTCGGGGGCACCGCGAGTGCGGGTTGGCGTCCCACGCCGGCGGGTCGACGAGGTCGGCCGGGAGCCAGCAGGTTGGGCAGGGCACGGTGTCGGTGTCGAAGTTCATGCCGCACCCAGCTCATCTACGAGGTGAAGGTCGAAGGGGAAGGCGAGGTCGACCGCGGCCTGGCTGGCGGCGTCGGCGATCAGGGCCGTCGGCGACTCGCCCGACATCACCGCCACGGCAAGGGCGAGCGCAGCGACCTGGCCGGCCTCGAAACCGGCGCCGTAGCCGGTGAGGTAGTCGGCCGAGGGTTCCTCCGGCCCGACCCGGCTCACTACGGACTGCCGGGCGGCGGCATTCTGCAGGAATCCTCGGCACAGCGCTTCGACCTCAGTCACAACGCCTCCTCTCTAACTGTTCTCGACATACAGTACCCCGCGCTTTAGACCAGTAACAGGGGGTTCACGCGCTGTTATTGACGGAGTTGATCCGCCCGCGGTAGCAACGACCGCAATGGCTACGCAGTCGCAGATGTCAGATGACGAGGCCGAGGAGGCGTGGCGCCGGACCCAAGGGCACCGCCTACTGGTGCGAGTGCGGGCCCTCCTGGCGATGGCGGAGTCGAGCCAGTTCGCGGCTGAATCCCAGGCCTTCACCGCGAAGGCCGGCGCCATGGCCGACGAGTACGGCATTGAACCAGCCCTCCTGCTCCTCCCCAGGGAGCCGCTCCGGGTGGCGATGATCGTCGCCGAACTTCTGCGCATCCAGGAGGCGCTCGAGAGCTACGGCGCGGACGACGACGTGTGGGCCACGAAGTCGGCCGAATGGTCGAGCCTGCTCGACGAGTACGACTCGGTCCTGGAGGCGGCCGCCGAGATGGTCCAGCTCCCGATCCCCCGCCTCCCCTACGGCTGCCGGCGCCACTTCCGCCCCGAGGAGCGCACCCACATCGAGGGTCTCGTCCGCCAGAAGGTCGAAAGCACGGCGAGATACTGTGACGAATGACCAGAATACGTTGACCACCTGGCTCGCCCACTCGTAGGATACAAGAGCGGCGAGAAAGGCGGTTTTCACTTTGCTAGCTGCAGCTGCCCAAGTCCAAGAGAAGGCAGTGACCTTGTCCGGGTGGTACGTCGGGTATGTCATCGCGGCCGTGGTGATCGTCGTGGTGGTGGCAATGGTTGCCATCATCCTGGCGCTCGTCCGACGGATCAGCGCGGTCGCCGACGACATCACCGACGTCCTCGACGGCGTCCGAGAGAACACCGTGGCCATCCCCGCGGTGGGCACCCTCAACGAGAGCCTGCTCTCGGTCGTCACGCACGCGGCCCAGGCCCGCCTCGCCCTGGCTGGAGAGTGAGCATGGGCTCGACGCTGGCATTGGCGTCCGAACACGTGACGTTCTGGTGGATCACCCTCGGGCTCGGCGCGGTGGTGATCTCCGCCGTCATCCTGCTGTTGTTCCTGCTAGAGCTGTACGTGCGTGATCTCGACGCCGGCGTCCAGCGGGTGTGGGATATGGCGGCGCGGGTCGCGACCCAGACGGCGACCACCTGGATGTTGCCCAAGACGGTCGAGTTGGTCGGCGAGCTGGGCAACGAGGTCCAGCGCCACGTCGACTTCCTCACGTCACAGAGGAGTGCCGTATGACCTCACAAGTCGTTCTCTCCGTCGTCGAGGCCCTACTGCTCGTCGGCGTCCTGCTCTTCTTCCTACGTCGGATCGATGGGCTGCTGGTCCACATCCACGGCAACCTCGGGAGGATCGCCGAAGGCGTCGCCGCCGTCGAGGGTCATTGCGCGATCATCGGCCCCGGTGCCGACGAGATCAACCGCCTGCTGGGTCAGGCAGCCGGTGGTCTTACTCGGGCAGCGGAGGAGGCCGAAGCGCTGGCATGACGATATGGCGTACCGACAGCCGGCACGCCATAGTCATTTTCTTTCGAGACCGTGCCCCCGAAGATTCCGCCGGGGGGCACGGTCCCTTTTCGTTGGGTTCGGTCAGACCCCGGCGCGGGCCCGGGCCACGGCCTCGGCCATCGACGGCCGGCGAACTTCGTCCACGTCGTCCTCGAAC
>JANMRJ010000695.1:0-2458 GCA_031370985.1 Acidimicrobiales bacterium | reverse complement strand
TCTCGGTCAACGACTACGTCGGCCGGCGCACGGCGGCCAACGGGTTCGTGTCAGCGGGGGTCATCGACGAGAACTACAAGTTCACCGAGGACATCGGCGGCGGCATCTCCCAGTTCGCCACGACCATCTTTAACGCCGCCTTCTTCTCGGGCCTCGACATCCCGAGCTACTTCATGCACGGGATCTATATCTCCCGCTACCCCTACGGGCGGGAGTCCACCATCTCCTTCCCAGGCCCCGATGTCCGCATCCGGAACAACACGCCCTACGGTGTGCTGATCTGGCCGACCTACACCGACACCTCGATCACGGTGACGATGTACTCCACCAAGTACGTGAGCGGCGAGCAGACCAACCAGACTAAAGAGATGAAGGGGGTCTGCACGGCCGTGACCACCGAGCGCACCCGGACATATGTCGACGGGCGCAAGACTGTCGACAGGTTCAGCGGGCTGTACTCCCCCGAGGAAGGCGTGAAGTGCGAGTAGCCGACGTGGCCAGCAAGATCGATGTCGACGCCACCGTGCGGGCCATGGGTATCGGGCGGATCACACTGGGGGTCTGGTACCTGGCTGCGCCGGGGCTGGCCCTCGGGCTGTGGCCCGGCCGGCCGGGGCCCTCCGGCGCCGGCGACGCAGCCGTGCTGAAGATGCTGGCCCGCTCGACCGGTGGCCGCGACATCGGCCTGGGCCTAGGCGTCCTGTTCGCCCAGAAGCACGGCAGCCCGGTACGGGGGTGGCTGGAGGCGGCCATCCTGGCCGATGTGGCCGACGCGGTATCCATCCTCATCGCCTTCCGGCACCTGCCACGCACCAAGGCCGTGCTCATGCTGGGCGCCGCGCTCGGGGCGGCAGCGGCCGGCAGGCAGGTCGCCCGCGCCGTTGGCTGAGCCGGCCGGCGCCGAGATCGTCGTGGTCGGTGGCGGCCCGGCCGGCGCCGCCGCGGCCATCACCCTGGCTCGGGCCGGCGCTCCTGTGCTGCTCGTCGACAAGGCCCGCTTCCCTCGCGACAAGTGCTGCGGCGACGGCCTGACCGCGGATGCGCTCCGCCAGCTGGAGGGACTGGGCCTACGCCCTGACGCCGTGCCCGACTGGCAGCCTGTCGGCGAGGTCATCGTCTCCTCCCCGGTCGGTCGTACCGTCCGCTTCCCGCTCCCCTACGACGGCCAGTACGCCGTGGTCGCGCCCCGGATGCAGCTCGACGCCGCCCTGCTCGACGTGGCCCGCGCCGCGGGCGTGAAGGTGGCCGACGGCCACGGCCTGACCGGCGCCCGTCCCGTGGCCGGCGGCCTTGAGCTCGACATCGAGGGCCTGGGCACGATGACCACCCCGTACGCAGTGGGCGCCGACGGCGCCTGGTCTCCCCTGCGTCACGCCCTGGGCGCCAACCAGCCCGGCTACCTCGGCGACTGGCACGCCTTCCGCCAGTACTTCTCCGAGGTCGGCCCCGCCGCCGCCGACCTGTGGATCTGGTTCGAGCCCGACCTCCTGCCCGGGTACGCCTGGTCGTTCCCGCTACCGGGCCGGCGGGCCAACGTGGGCTTCGGGATCCTGCGCGACGCCGGCATCGCCACCCGCGACATGAAGGACATGTGGCCCGAGCTGCTGGCCCGGCCGGCGATCCGCGACATCCTGGGCGACTCGGCGGTCGCCGAGGGCACGCACAAGGCCTGGCCCATCCCGGCCCGGGTCGACCGGATGCCCCTGACGGCCGGCGCCGGCCGGGCGCTCTTCGTCGGCGACGCGGCCTGCGCCACCGACCCGATGACCGGCGAGGGCATCGCCCAGGCCCTGCTCACCGGCCGCCGCGCCGCCGAGGCGATCCTCGCCGGCGGCGCTCGGCCAGGCCCGAGCGGCCGAGAGCGGGAAGGCGGCCCGAGCGGCCGAGAGCGGGAAGGCGGCCCGAGCGGCCGAGAGCGGGAAGGCGGCCCGAGCGGCCGAGACCGGGAACACAACGTCGGTGCCCACTACCAGCGGGCGGTGGAGCATGAGCTGTTCGCCGACCACCGGCTGGCCCGGCTGCTTAGCCGGGCGCTCAGCCACCGCAAGGGCGTGCGCATCGCCCTCCGGGTCGCCGGCTCGAGCGACTGGTCCCGCCGCAACTTCGGGCGCTGGCTATTCGAGGACTATCCCCGGGCCGCCGTCATCACGCCGAGCCGCTGGCGCCGCGGCCTCTTCTCCGGATCGGGGGCGTATCGGCCATGAGAGTCACTGCGTCATGAGAATCGACCGGCTGGTTATCGCCGGCATCTTCTCCCTCGACGGGCAGGACCACGAGGTCGAGAACAACGTCTGGCTGGTCGGCGACGACGAGCGGGTCGTCGTGATCGACGCCCCCCACGACGCGGCGCCCATCGTCGCGGCCATCGGGGAACGCACGCTCGACGGCATCGTCTGCACCCACGGCCACAACGACCACATCAACGCCGCCGTCGACCTGGCCGAGGCCACCAATGCCC
>JANMRJ010000678.1:0-1643 GCA_031370985.1 Acidimicrobiales bacterium | reverse complement strand
ACAACGACACCGGTGGCGCCGCCGGGCCGGCTCGGCACCCAGTGCAGGACTCCCCCTGTTTCCGTCGCAGCGGCCCGGTTCCGGGCCGAGGTGCCGTCCGCGTTCTTGCGCTCCGAGGGGAACAACGGGGCGCCGTGGCGGGCGTGGTCGTCGTCGAAGTGGCTCCACACGTCCTCGACGTACCACCGCAGCGTCTGGCGGGCGTTGTTGATCAACGGCACCATGCGCTCGCGGGGACCCGACCCGCGGGAGCCCTTTCCCATGCGGACGTGCAGCTTGCCGAAGCGGCCCAGCTCCCACTTCACATCCGCGACGTCGAGGCTGCGGGCCTCGTTCACCCGCAGGCCGACCTCGGCCATCAGCCGGGCGGCGGCGTAGTTGCGGGCCGTCGGCGCGAACTTCCGGCACGACGCCAGCTCCTCCCGCCACCCGCCGAACAGTCGCCCGACCTGCTCGGCACTGGGCGGGATGCGCAGCGCCGCGTCGTTGCGGCCGCGGGGCCGGTTCATCTCGTCGATCGGGCTCTCGACGACCCGGCCGGTCAGGTTGTGGATCTCGACCTTGTGCCGCAGCTCGAGGAACAAGAAGTACGTCTTCATGGCCTGCGCCCGGGCCAGCCTGGTGCCCTTCGCCGATCCCCGCAGCGCCTTGGCGAAGTAGGCGTCGGCGTCGGGGGGCTCCATTTCCCACAGCGGCCGCCCGAACCACACCCGCACCTGCTCCACGTGCAGGACGTCAGAGCTGATGGTGCCATCGGAGAGACCGGCCGCCGCCCGAGCCAGCACGAACCCGGCGAGCACGTCGGTCTCGAACTCCGCGAGCTCCTCCGGGCCCGCCGCAGCACGCACCTCACGCAGGTCCCGCACCGCGGCCAGACTCAACCCTTGGACCGGACCGCGCTGGAAACCTGCTGGAAGTCGTGTCCGTGGTGCGAGACGACGGAACGGAGATCGTGATTCACGCTATGCGCATGAGACGGATCTACGAGGCGTACCTGCGGGAAATGGGGGGAACCGATGGGTGACGACGAGACCTATGGCCAGTCCAAGGCGGGCGTGCCGCTCACCGACGACGTGTTGGAGCAGATGGCGAGAGAAGCCGAGGCCGGGCTGGACGTCATCAAGCTGCGCCGCCGGCCAGGCCGACCAGCGATGGGCTCCGGCCCCGCCGACGCGCTCCCCGTACGGCTCGACCCCGAACTACGCAAGGCCGTCGACGACCGCGCCGCCGCTGAACAGACGACCGCTTCGGATGTGGTCCGAGAGGCCCTCCGCCTGTACCTCAAGGTGAGCTGACGCCTGGCGGAGCGCCGGCCGGCCAGGGCCACAACGCCCTGACCTGCACCTTTCGGAGTCGGGAAGGGGGGACTTGAACCCCCGGCCTCAGCGTCCCGAAAGCGTATCGGCCGGATGCCGGCGGACCCCTACGGACTATCATGGCTGGTCAGGAGGGGTAGTCGGACAACTGTGAACTACCGCGATCGTCCTTGGC
Source organism: Acidimicrobiales bacterium (assembly GCA_031370985.1). GTDB lineage: Bacteria > Actinomycetota > Acidimicrobiia > Acidimicrobiales > AC-14 > CADCTB01. The sequence goes on along the minus strand of JANMRJ010000678.1, from coordinate 152 downwards.
CGCGCGAAGGACGCGCGAAGGCTCAGGACGACACGGCGTCTTGGATCCGACCTCCCGGTGTGACATAGATGACTCGGCGTGCGCTGCGGGAGGCCCTGACCACTGCTGCTTCCAGGCTCTCTCTCCTAAACTCACGCTGGAGCGAACACCGA
>JANMRJ010000628.1:0-2030 GCA_031370985.1 Acidimicrobiales bacterium | reverse complement strand
CCTCGGCCAGGTGCCGTTCGGGGAGTGGGCGGACCAGTGGATCGCCATCAAGACGCCGCAACTGAAGGACTCGACCGCCGACCTCTATCGCTACCTGCTGCGCTGCCACGTCGTCCCCCGCTTCGGCCTAGTGCCGGTGGGGCGGATCACCACCGTCGACATTGGGAAGTGGCTGGCCGACCTCCACGGCACCCACCTCAGCCCGAACACCGTGGCCAAGGCCTACCGGGTGCTCCAGGGGGTGATGGGTGCTGCCGTCGATGCCGGCCTCATCGCCCGGTCGCCGTGCACGATCAAGGGCGCCGGCACCGAGCAGGAGGAGGAGATGCGGATCGCCTCGCCCGAGGAGGTCGCCGCGCTGGCCGCGGCCGTCGGGCCCAGGTGGGAGGCGATCGTCTTCGCCGCCGCCTACGGCGGTCTCCGCTGGGGCGAGCTGGCCGGGCTCCGGCGCCGGGACATCAACTTCGTAACGAACACCATCTCGGTCTCCCGCAAGCTGGGCGAGGTCAACGGCAACCTCTCCTTCAGTGCCCCGAAGAGCGCAGCGGGTCGCCGCAAGGTCGGCATCCCGTCCTTCGTCGCCCGGTCGCTCGCCATGCACATCGACCTCTACGCCCTCCCCGGCCCCGACGGCCTCGTGTTCCCCAGCGCCGAGGGCAATCCGATGCGGCGGAGCAACTTCCGTCGCCGGGTGTGGGAACCGGCGACCGCCGCGGTCGGCATGACGGGTTTCCGTTTCCACGACACCAGGCACACCGCGGCCACCCTCGCGGCGGCGAGCGGCGCGAGCTTGAAGGCGCTCATGGCCCGCATCGGGCATGCGTCCGCTCGGGCTGCGCTCCGCTACCAGCACGTCATGGATGGCCAGGACGCGGAGATCGTCCGGTACCTCGAACGGTACGGCGAGGAGCCGAACATGCCCACTCGTGCCCCGGAAGAGCCCGAAGTTCTGGGCACGCAGTGGGCACGGACGATGCGAAATGAGTCTACTGAAAACGAAGATCAAGCCCCTGACCAGGACTTATATGGTGGAGACGATCGGACTCGAACCGACGACCCCCTGCTTGCAAAGCAGGTGCTCTAGCCAACTGAGCTACGTCCCCGGGGCCGGTAGAAAAGGTGGAAGAAAACCTCGGTGAGAAGGAATGCCCCTTGGTCCACGCCACTCTACCGGCCCCGATCGGAAGGGCGATGCGCCGTTCGGCTGGCCCCCGGGGCCTTGCACGGCGTCGTCGGCGCCAGGGTGGCGCGCTTCGCTCAGTGGCCGAACAAGGAGTTCCCGCTCAGGCTGCCAGCCCCGGTGGTGCCTGCGCCCGACGGAGGTGGACTGCGACTGAGTTGATCCTAAGGGCGTAGCCGAGAAGGTCGAAGCGCTGACGAGCGTGACCGACGGTGTGTGCTCGGCCGAGCCACATGGAGTCGTCCAGGGCCCTGTTGATGGACTCGGCGTCTGACCGCCGTGGGTACAGGCGGGCGTAGTCGGGGTCCGCGGGCGGGATGGGGCGGACGTGCTCTGTTCGGTTGAAGCGCTTGGCCCGGTCGTCGTCGGTCGTGTCCAGGCGGATCCGCAACATCCCGCCGCCCGCGTCAGCCGGTACCTCGTAGTCGTTGTGCCAACGCCAGGTCCCGTCGGCGTTCTGTCGACGAAGAGTCTTGATCCGGCGGATCTCGGTGAAGACGGCTTCGCCCGCCTCGTCCAACTCGACGATCCCCGGGGCACCGGCACGGGCGTAGAAGCTGCACGGTCTTGGTAGTGCCGTCCGGGTGCTTGATCTCGACAGGCCCGACGCGAACGGTCCGCTCGACGCGAGGCTTGCCCGAATGCTTGCCGCCCGTCGCCGCCGTGACGGGGACGATGGGGAGCAGCCCGTGCTCGCGGAGCAATGCCTGAAGGTGGACGCCCCGGAACGCGGTGTCGTAGATGACGCCTTGAGCGCCAGGCAACCGAGGGGCAAGCCGTTCGATGCAGCCCCGGAGGCGACCAAGCGGCAAGTCCTCGAGTTGCTTGGATGGCCATCAACCGGCTGGTC
>JANMRJ010000621.1:0-6370 GCA_031370985.1 Acidimicrobiales bacterium | reverse complement strand
GCCGGCGCTGGGATGACCCGGTTGCTGGAGGAGATGACCCGCCGGGCGACGTAGGCCCGTCTCCTAACATCGGCCGGACCGTGACCATCGACATCGTGATCCCGGCCCGCAATGTGGCGACGACCATCGCCGAGGTGGTCGCCGCGGCGCGGGGCTGCCAGTTCGCCCGCGAGGTCGTGGTGGTCGACGACGGCTCCACGGACGGGACGGCCGATGCTGCCCTCGCCGCCGGCGCCAAGGTCGTCCGCCAGGAGACCGGCAGCGGCTCGAAGGCCAACGCCATGGCGCTGGGTGTGGCCGCCACCGACGCCGAGGCCATCCTGTTCTGCGACGCTGATCTGGTGGGCCTTACCGCCACTCATCTCGACGACATCTGCCGCCCGTACCTGGAGGGCCGGGCGGTCATGTCCCTCGGCTGGTTCGACTACGGGATGCTGAACCCCCTCGTCCGGCGGTTGCCGCCGACCAGCGGCGAGCGGATCGTCCCCCGCTGGGTCTGGGAGTCGGTCCACCGCCGGCCGTCGGGGTACTCGATCGAGATCATGATCAACGAGGTCATCGCCGAGGGCCGGCTCCCGACGACCGTGCGGGTGATGGCCGGTGTCACCCACCGCACCAAGCGGCACAAGCTCGGCCGCCGCAAGGGCTACCGGGAGACGTGGCGGATGTTCTGGCACCTCATCGGGCTGCCGACGCGGGGCGTGGTCCGGTGGCGGACCTGCTGGTTCTACCTGCGGGAGCTGACGGTCGAGGGGTAGCCGCCGCCCGTCAATCGGGGCGGCGCGCGACGACTGTGACCAGCGGGGGGAGGACGACGGGGTCGTCGCCCGGGTCGACGCCTGTGAGGTGGCCGAGGTAGTCGGCCACCGGGCCCGGGCCGGCGCCGGCCGGCGCCTCCGCCCATGCGTCGACCACCTCGAGGCCGGCCTGGCGGGCCAGCGCCGGGAGGAGGGCGCCGATGTCGGGGTGGCGGGCCTCGGGCATCGACATAGCCACGCCGCCCACCCGGCCGGCGGTCGTGATGGGTTCCTGGACGACGACCCAGCCCCTCGGCCGCACGGCGGCACCCATCCGGGTCAGGACGACCAGCGGATCGTGTACGTGGAGGAGCAGGAAGCGGCAGAAGGCCAGGTCCACCGGCTCGGGCAGCAGCAGGTCCTCGCCGGCCTGGGTGATGGTCACCACCTGCGCCGATGCCGCCGCCGCCTCGGCCACCTCGTCGCGGGCGGTGGGGTCAATGTCGACGGCGTAGACGCGGCCGTCGTGCCCGACGATCTCGGCCAAGGCCACGCTGACATCGCCGCCGCCGGCCCCGACATCGACGCACCGCCAGCCCTCCCGCAGGCCGAGCCGGTCGAGAGCGGTCATCAGCGGCCGGCGGTAGACGTCGTTGCGCAACCCCAACTCGATCATGGCCCGACGTTACGCTGCGCCTGCGTGGAAGCCCTGTTACCCGCTCCCTGGGCCGCTCGGGCCCTGCAGGATGCGCTTTCGCCGTGGGCTGAGGGCGCCCGCCGGGACCTGCCGTGGCGGCGGACCCGCGACCCCTGGCCGGTCCTGGTCAGCGAGTTTATGCTCCAGCAGACGCAGGTGCCACGGGTCGTGCCCCGTTTCGAAGCGTTCATGGCGCAGTACCCGACGCCGGCCGCGACCGCGTTGGCGCCCGTGGCCGACGTGGTGCGGGCGTGGGCCGGCCTCGGCTACAACCGCCGGGCGGTAAGCCTGCACCGAGCCGCAGGCGAGATCGTCGACCGTCACGGGGGAGTGATACCGGCGACGCTCGCCGAACTGGTCGCCCTGCCGGGAGTAGGGCCGTACACCGCCCGCGCCGTGCTGGCGTTCGCCTTCGAGGCTGACATCGGCGTGGTGGAGGTCAACAGCGCCCGGGTGCTGGCCCGCGCCGCCGCCGGCCGCTCGCTGGCGCCGGCGGAGGCCCAGGCGCTGGCCGACGCCCTGGTGCCGGCGGGGGAGGGGTGGGCTTGGAACCAGGCCATGCTCGACCTCGGTGCCACCGTCTGTGTGAAGACCGCCCCTCGCTGCGGGTCGTGCCCGCTGCAATTGTGCTGCGCCTGGGCCGGCGCCGGCCCTGACCCGGCGGTGGGTTCCGCCGGCGCCGGCGGTACGCAGTCAGCCTTCGCTGGCTCGGACCGTCAGGGCCGCGGCCGACTCGTCGATGCGCTCCGAGCCGGTCCCGTCGCACTGGCGGGACTGGCGGAAGCGGCCGGTTGGCCGGCGGAGCCTGAGCGAGCGGAGCGGATGGCCTCCGGCCTGGTGGCCGACGGCTTGGCCGTGATCGTCGATGGGGCGCTCTGCTTGCCTACCTGACTGGTTCGGTCGGCGGACGGGGTCGATCTCACGGCGCGAGCGATGCGCAAAGCAGCGCTTCGGGTTGATCGTGCTCCCAAACGCGGATCGCCATCCGATGATCGGGCGCAGCATGCGAAGGGTCGGCGCGTTGCCGGCAACCTCGACTCGATTGCTGCAGCACGAACGGCGCATCCTCCCGTGCCGGTGTGCCGCGCGTAGCCTGACCGCCATCGACCCGCCGGGCGTCCACGACGCAGTGACGAGTATCGACGGAGCCCGGTACCGCCAGGTCCTGGGCCACTTCGCCACGGGCGTCACCGTGGTGACCGGCATGGACGCCGGCCACCCCGTCGGCCTGGCCGTGAACTCGTTCACGTCGGTCTCCATCGCGCCGCCGCTGGTGGCGTTCTGCGTGTCGATCAGGTCGTCGACCTGGCCCCGGCTGCGCCCCTTCGCCGTGTTCTGCGTGAACATCCTGGCCGACGACCAGGAGCACGTCTCCCGCGCCTTCGCCGCCCACGGACCCGACCGCTTCGAGGGGATCGGCTGGCGCCCGTCGCCGGCCGGCGCACCGATCCTGGCCGGGGCGTTGGCCTGGCTCGACTGCACGGTCGACGCCGAGCACCCCGCCGGCGACCACGACATCGTCGTCGGGCGGGTGCGGGCCCTCGGCGTCGAGCACGAAGGAGGACCCCTCGTGTTCTATCGGGGCGGCTACGGTCGCTTCAAACTATGACCTTCCCAACCGTTACCGAGTCGGACATCATCATGGGCGTCTACGTCGTCGAGCCCATGGCCTTCGGGGACTCCCGCGGCCGCTTCGTGGAGAGCTACCGCCGGTCCTGGTTCCCCCAGGGCCGGGAGATGGTGCAGGGCAACCGGTCCGACAAGACCGCCAGCACCGTCGTCGGCCTGCACTACCACCTGCACCAGGCCGACTACTGGTACTTCACCAAGGGCGACGCGCTGGTCGTGCTCCACGACCTGCGGGAGGGTTCGCCCACCGACGGCGCCACCCTCCACCTGGAGATCGGCGAGGCCGATGGCCGGGGCGTGTTCATCCCGCCCGGCGTGGCCCACGGCTTCGCCGCATTGACCGACCTCACCATCACCTACATGGTCGACCAGTACTACAACCCCGACGACGAGCTCGGCGTGGCGTGGGACGACCCGGCGCTCAAGGCCGACTGGCGCTTGACCGACCCGATCCTCTCCGACCGCGACCGGAAGAACCCGCGGCGAGCCGAGATCCCTGCGGGCCGCCAGCCCTACTGGGGCCTGCGCAGGTAGCAGGACCTGTGCTCGGCACAGGCTCACGCAGTGGGCCGAGTGCCGTCTCCTCGTCGATATCCGCGCACCGGTGGCCACCCCGCCGCATCTGTACAGCAACCCGCGAGCTTCCGTTCACGAGTCCGCCTTCTTCCACTCACGGGGCCGAAATCGGCAGTTCCTAACGTGCTGGGATGACGCTCACCGCCCGGCCGTCCGATGTGATGGCTGCCCCCCCTCGGCCCAAACGTGGTTGGATCGAGCACTGGGAGCCCGAGGACGAGACATTCTGGGAGACCACCGGCCGCAGGATCGCCCGGAGAAACCTCGCATGGTCCATCCTCGGGGAACATCTCGGCTTCAGCGTCTGGGTCCTGTGGACGATCGTCGTCCTCAACCTCTCCAACATCGGCATCATGCTGTCGGTCTCCGAGCAGTTCATGCTCACGGCCGTGCCCAATCTGGTCGGCTCGTTCCTGCGAATTCCCTACACCTTCGCAGTGCCCCGCTTCGGTGGCCGGGCCTGGACCGCCATTAGCTCGTCCCTGTTGTTCCTCCCGACCCTTCTGCTGGCCGTTCTCGTGCCCAGCGGGTGGCTGGCGGCCCAAGGCCACAATCTCCAGCTTTGGGTGCTGCTGGGCTGCGCGGCAACCGCAGGCTTCGGCGGGGGCAACTTCTCCTCGTCGATGTTCAACATCTCGTTCTTCTACCCCGAGGGCAAGAAGGGCTTCCCCCTCGGCCTCAACGCCGCCGGCGGCAACCTCGGTGTCGCCGTGGCGCAGTTGCTCGTGCCCCTGGCCATCATCGTCGGCGTGCCGGCGGCGGCAGCAAAGCTGCCGACCCATGAGGTCCACCTGGCCTACGCGGGGCTGATGTGGATGCCGTTCATCGCCCTGGCGGTGATCGGCTCGTGGCGGTACATGGACAGCCTCACCCAGGCCAAGGCTGACAAGGGTTCCTACATCAGGGCGCTCGGTAGCGCCCAGACGTGGATCGTGTCCTTCATCTACCTCGGCACGTTCGGCTCCTTCATCGGGTTCTCCTTCACCCTGCCGCTGGTCATCAGGAACACCTTCCCCGAGTTCCTGGCCGCCCATCCCTTCATCGCCACGTACCTGGCTGGCCTGAGCTTCCTCGGCGCGCTGATCGGCTCCGTTTCCCGGCCCCTGGGGGGCTGGATCGCCGACAAGATCGGTGGTGCACGGGTGACGCTGTCGGTGTTCGCAGGGATGGCAGTGTTCACCGGCGGCGCCATCGTGGGGGTCCGCCACCGGAGCTTCACCCTCTTCTTCGCGTCGTACATGGTGATCTTCTTGCTGGCGGGCATGGGCAACGGCTCGACCTACAAAATGATCTCGACGATTTTCGCTGCCCTTGGGCGACGGGAGGCGAGCGAGCGCGGCGTCGACCTCGTGGACACCGGCGTCGAGTACAAGAGGCGCGCTGCGGCCGTGATCGGTATCGCCGGCGCCATCGGCGCCTTCGGTGGCTTCCTTATCCAGGTCGTGTTGCGCCAGGCCAGCCTGAACGTCTCGGCGTTGGTCAAGGCGGCCAAGACACCAGCGGAGAAGGTGGCCGTCGCCGCCGCCCACGCCGACTGGTCCGTCCCCGCCTTACAGATCTTCCTCGGCTCCTATGTCCTCTTCGGCGCGCTGACGTGGCTGGCGTACCTGCACACGAGCGCACGCCGGCGATTTCCGGGTCTGGCCCATAGCTCGGTCTGATGTCTACGCCGGCGGAGGTACGAACGCGTGACTGGACTTCACCAGCGGGATGCTCGGCCGGCCCGGTACCGCCAGGTCCTGGGCCACTTCGCCACGGGCGTCACCGTGGTGACCGACGGAGGCCGCTGCGCCGGCGGCGGCTGCTGGACCAACGACACAGCGGACCGCCAAGCAGCGTAAGCGGGACTTCCGGAGGGACCGCCGCCGGCGCCGGCGCATCTCTGAGCGCATCGCCGCCGACCCCACCCTCACCGACTGCACCAAGACGGTGGCCCTGGCCGCGCTCCGCTACTCCGACGACAGCGCCAAGCCCGTCTACCCCTCCGTCGGAGCGATAGCCCAAGCAGCGAGCTGCCAGCGCCGCTCAGCTCGCCGTTGCCTCGTCGACCTGGTCGAGGCCGGCTACATCCGCCGCATCCAACGTCCCATCGAGGCCCGCCGCAACGCCACCAACCTCTACTACTTCTGCGAGCCCCTGGGGCCTCCTGCACCCCACCGGGAAGGCCAGCGCCGGCGCCCCCGGGCCCGCACCGGCCGCGTCCCCTCCGACCAGTCCCCGAACAACGCCCCCGAGGCCCAAAACCCCAGTTCACACAGGAGGACCCCCGAGACCCCCGAACCGGCAAAGCAGGTACCTAACCCGCCTCCAATGGAGCCGAGTGCCTCGACACCCTCGGCATCCAGTCAGAAAACCAACGCGAAATTCTCCTCGCGGCCCCAACCTCCAGCTCCGGTCGCCTTCCAACCCCCCGAATCCACCCCAGAACCCAACGCCACCCTGGCCAGGACTCACCTGCGAGCAGCTCGAGAGCACCTCAAGGCCACCACCAACCCCCCGACCTAAAGCCCGTCGAGGACCAAGAGCAGAACGACAGTCGCCTACGGCGACTCGCAGTGAAATCAGAGGCGGGTCGCGCCTGGGCGCTCCTGATTACTTGAATCCTCAACCAACGAATCTGTAGACCAAAGTGAGAACACGATTGCAACCTGTCGGTTGCCGGGCGTATCGTGGCCGCCATGGCGTGGATGCGGATGATGGGCCTCGACTCGGTCGACTACCACCGCTCCAC
>JANMRJ010000499.1:0-10937 GCA_031370985.1 Acidimicrobiales bacterium | reverse complement strand
GAGGAAGGTCGTCGAACACGCCTGCGGCTAGCAGCTCGACCATCGCCCCAGCCAGGTCTTCCGTGACCGCTTGGTCCACAAAGGTCTCCGGCCGGAGGACAATTACCATTAGTTAGCGGCGTACAGCCTCTAGCTAGAGTTCCGGCGCCACGGCCGGGCGGAGGAGCCACCGCCCGTCCTCGCCTCCCGGGTCGGCCGCCCGCCACGTGGCGGTCAGCGCCGGCAGCCGGGCCAGCAGGGCCAGGCGGAAGGCGTCGTGGAGGTCGATCAGCGAGCGCCGGAGCAGGACGCCGTCGGCGAAGGCCGTGCGTCCCGGGTGGGCGACGAGGTGGCGGGCGGCATCCCAGCTGAACATCGCGCCGGCCCCGTCATCGCGGATTCGCCGGGCCCTCGTGGGGTCGCGGCTGTCGGCGGTCTTGGCACTCGGCGCCACGCCGGCGGCGACGACGCACTCCCGGAACGAGGGGTCGTCGCCGAAGCGCCAGGTCCGGTCGAGGGTGGGCTGCGCCGGCCCGTAGGCGAGTGCGGTGAAGCGTTCGACCGCCGACCACAGCAACAGGTAGGCGGATTGCAGCCCGTAGAAGCGGTCCCACATCAAGGCCTCGTCGCCGGGTGCGGTCGGGAACGCAGCGCCGGCGTGGACCAGTGCGGCTCGGCGGACGTGGGTCATCCCGAAGCGCAGGAGGGGGTCGTCGCCGGCCGACCACGACGTGAACCACTCCTCGGAGCTGCCCCGATCGGGGTGACGGCCCCGCAGCACGTTGACCCGACCGGGCCGGCCGTCGACCCGCATTTCGGTCATGTCCCAACGGAAATGCTGGCGCGGGGCGATGGCGCACACGGTGGTGTAGGCGTCCTTCTCCCGGCCGGCGGCGAAGGTGAGGAGGACCCCGTTGACCCCAACCCTGCCGTCGGGGTCGAGCAGGGGGAGGCCGTCGCGCACTCGCAGCCCGGCTGTGGGGAGCACGGCCACCTCGGTATGGACGACGTGGGCGCCAACCAGGTCGTACGCCGGCTGATCGGGCTTGTCCGGGCCGTAGGCGAACAGCGGTAGGTCGAGCCGAGGAGGCGGCTCGAGTACATCGGGCATCAGGTATGTGCTCTCGGGCTGGTGACGTTCAGGCTGGCGACCTTCGGTTTAGCGGGCTCGCGGTTCGGGCTGCGGTGACAACACCACGCCGTCAGAACTACCACGCCGTCAGAACTACCACGAATGGTCGTCGCCGACGAACGCGCCGCCGGCCCCGGGTGAGTGACCTTGTCGGGTGTCCGCCCCGTGACGGCGATGGGCTGAAACTGGGCGGCGGTCGAAATGACAAGCTTGTAACTGTCGCACGGGCTTGGGATGCTGGAGGAGATGGTCCCCACAGCGCTCCTTCCACCCTCGTCCTCGCTACGGACCGCGGCCGACCGGTTGGCGGCGCTACTTACTGGCGGCGGCGGCGGGCTGGCCGATGCGGGGAACGGCCACCTTCAGTTCGACGCCGAAATCCGCCTCCGACCCCTCGTCCGGGCGGCCATCCCGCCGGCGGAGGTCTGGGCGGTCGATGGCGGCCAGGCGGTGGTGGCCGACGCCCGGTGCTTGCAGTTGGTGGTCGCCCGGGCGGCGCGGACGTGCTTCCGCAACGGGGAGTGTGCCCTCGAGGACGAGGGAGAGCTGCGGGCCTACCTGCTCGGCGCCGGGGAGGACCGGGCGGTCGCCGCCGGCCTCGGCCTGGGAATCGCGGCCGACGCCGCGGTCGACCTGAACCTGTTGCGCGACCACGAGGAGTGGGTGGCCGTCGAGCGGTGCATCTCCGAGGCCACGCCCGGGGCGATGGTGCTCGTCGACGGCGACCTGGAGCCCGACTGGCGGGTGCCGCCGTCGTGGTTGACTGACCTGCTCGCCCGCGCCGCTTCCCGTGACGTGGTCATTGCTGCGGTAATCAAGCGGTCCTCACTGTCGCGGGGCGGGGCGCCCCTGCTTGGTGCCCTGGAGATCGATGCGGCCCGCGACCTCGGGCCGCGGGCGCTGTGGTGGGCGCCGGTGGCTCGGAGCCGGGCCGGCGCCCGGGTGGTGGCCGCCCGCCTCGACGCCGACGCCCCGTACGCCTTCCGGGTCGACATCTCGCCTGGCGCCGACCCCGAGGAGACGCTGGTCGGCTTGGCCGCCCTCTGCGACGACGCCGGCTTCCCCGGGTACCCGTACCCCCTCACCGTCGCCGACCGCCTCGCCGCCTGCCCCGGCTGGCTCCGCCAGGACACCTGGTACGAGCTCGACGACCTCCTGGACCGCGCCGGCGTGCCCGCCGAAGTCCGCGAGCGTGCCTTCGCCGACCGCCACGACCTGATGGAGAGGTACTAGATGCAAGTGTGGGCCATTCGCGGGCTCCTGCCGTACCGAATCGCCCACACTGGACAGCGCGCATGAGCACCGGTCGGCTGTTTGGGAAGAATGTCCTGGAGGGTACGTTCCGAGCCGCGCCGGACGAGGATCTGTTCCTCGGGGAGCTGCTGGTGGCGGTCGACGAGGCCACCGGCCGGCGCTACCTGTTCCGCATCGTCGATGTCACTTACGGCACCGAGCACCGTGAGCCCGGCTGGGCCGAGCGGGTAGCGGGCACGCTGCTGGTCGACGACGCCCGGGGCGAGGCCGGCCTGCACCGCCTCTACGACCAATCACGGCGCACCTACCGGGTCGCCAGCTGCCGCTGCCTGGGCTACCTGACCCCCGACGGCCTCGACTTCCGCCGGCCCAAGAGCCTGCCCACCCAGTTCTCCCGGGTGGTGGCCCCCGAGCCGGCGGATTTCGCCTTCCTGCGTACCCGCATGGGCGACCTGCCCATCGGCACGCTGCGCAGCGGCGAGACCGAGGTCGACTTTGAGGTTGGTATCGCCGGCAAGAGCCTGGCCAGCCACGTCGGCATCTTCGCCACCACCGGCATGGGCAAGTCCAACCTGATGATGGTGCTGGCCGGCGATGTCCTGCGCTCCGCCGGCCGCTACGGCCTGCTCCTGATCGACCCCCACGGCGAGTACCGCACCCAGCTGGCCCGCCACCCCTGGGCCGGCGAGCGCCTGCGCACCTACGCGGCCCGCTCGCTGCCGAACACGTCGTCGCTCAAGGTCGGCATGGCCGAACTGACGGTCGACGACCTCCGCACCGCGTATGACTGGTCCCGCCCGCAGGAGGAGGCGCTGTACGAGCTGGAGAAACTGTTTTCCACTCAAAAGGCCGTTGGGGGTGACGGCCTGTCGTGGCTCCTGGCGTTCTCCCAGATCGAGGACCTGCCCGGCTTCCGCGACGTCGAGCTGGGCAACCGGGTGGCGATGAACACCTTGCAGGTCCTCCACCGCCGGGCCCGCCGCATCGTCGACCTCCCATGCATCGCCGCCGACGCCCACGTGTCGGTAGGTGCGGCGGTGCTTCGGGACCTCCGGGAAGGCCGGGTGGTGCTCATTGATGTCAGCGGGCTCGGCTCCACCGAGGAGCTATTGGTGGCGTCGTTCCTGGCCCGCCGGGTGTTGGAGGAGTGGTCGACGGCCTACCTGGAGGACCCCGAGGCCCACGAACGCCTGCCGGTGGTCGCCGTCGTGCTGGAGGAGGCCCAGCGGGTGCTGGCCGCCAGCAAGGACCGCGACTCCAATGTGTTCCCCCGCGTGGCCCGTGAGGGTCGCAAGTTCAAGGTCGGACTCTGCGCCGTCACACAGCAGCCCAAGCTGCTCGACGGCGAGCTGCTCAGCCAGTTCAACACCTTCTTCATCCTCGGCCTGGCCGACGAGAAGGACCGCACCATCCTGCGCTCGTCGTCGAAGCAGGACATCGCTGCCCTCGGCCCCGAGATCCAGACCCTTATGCCCGGCGAGTGCCTCCTGGCCAACCTCGATGCCCCCTTCGCGGTGCCGGCGAAGATCCACCTGTGGGCCGACGTGGTCCGCACCTGCCCGCCGCCGCCGGCGCCCCGCCCTGTCGCCGCCCCCAACATCTCGGCGATGGTCGACTAGTGCGCGTTGCCGCCCTCGGCGACGCCCACCTCGGGCGCTCGTACTACTCGTACACGACGGCCGACGGCTTCAACCAGCGCGAGCGCGACTTCGAGGAGTCCTTCACCCGGGCGGTGGAGCTGGCGCTGGCCCAGTCGCCCGACCTCGTCGTGTGGCTCGGCGACATCTTCGACCACCCCCGCCCCACCTACCGGTCCTACCGCATCGCCCAGCGGGCGCTGGTGCGCATCCGCGAGCACGGGACGCCCCTCGTGGTTATCACCGGCAACCACGACACGCCCCGCCTGCCCGGCACGGGCAGCCCCTATTCGGCCCTCGCCGACCTCTTCCCCGAGGTGCACTTCGCCCACCGCATGGCCTATGAGCGGTTCCAGTTCCCGGGCTTGGTGGTCCATGCCGTGCCCCAGATGCTCACGGTCGCCGCCACGCTCGACGCGCTGGCCGAGGCCCGGATCAGCCGCAGTGCCGACGCCACCAACCTGCTCCTGACCCACCCGCGGGTGCCGCAGGTCGAGCCCCACCATTCCGACATCAACGAGATCGAGGTCGACGCCGGCCTGCTGAAGTCCGCGGCCGACCTGGCCCTCCTCGGGCACTACCACTTCCACACCAAGGTCGACAGCGGCATCTGGTACGCCGGTTCCACTGACACGTTCTCCTACGCGGATGACCCCGAGGTGGCCAAGGGGATCGTCGTGCTCGACACCGACTCGGGCCAGATCACCCACGTGCCTCTCGCCGGCCAGCGCCCCCTGCTCACCCTGCCGTCAGTGCACGCCCTGGGACTGTCGCCGGCCGAGGTCTCCGACCGGGTGCTCGAGCGGGTGTCGGCGGTGCCGGCCGGCGCCGTCGCGCGGCTGTTCCTCGAGGGCGTCGACCCGGAGGCCTACCGCATGCTCGACCTGGAGGCGGTCCGGGCCGCGTCGGCGCATGCCCTCCACCTGAAGCTCCAGCCGGACTTTGCCGGCGCCCAGACCAACGTCGAGCTGCCCGACCTGGCCTCGCTGCCGGTGCAGTGGGCCAACTACATCGACGGCCAGGACCTCGTCGGCTTCGACCGCGACCGCATCCGCAACCGGGGCGACGAGTACCTGGCCCGAGCAGTCGAAGAGGCAGTGGACTAGCCGTGCGCCTGACCCGCATGCTGCTGCGGAACTACCGGGTGTTCGAGGACGAGCTCGAACTCGAGATCCCGCCCGGCCTGGTGGGCATCTACGGGCTCAACGGCGCCGGCAAGTCGGCGCTCATCGAGAGCATCCGGTTCACGCTCTACGGCCGCTCGCGCACGTCGATGGACGAAGTGCGCACCGCCGGCGTCAACGCCGAGTGCGTCACCGAGGTCGAGTTCGAGCACGAGGGTCACCTCTACGTCGTCCGGCGGACGATCAGTGGCGCCAACTGCCAGGTCAAGGCCGAGGCCCACGCCAACGGTCAGCAGGTGGCCGAGGGCGCCCGCGACACGGGCCGCTACGTCCACTCGATCCTCGGCATGAGCGACGCCGCCTTCCGGGCCTCGGTCTTCGCCGAGCAGAAGCAGCTCGCTGCCTTCAGCGAGCAGACGCCCGGCGACCGCCGCAAGCTGGTCCTCCAGCTCCTCGGGATCACCCCGCTCGACGCGGCCCGCGACCTGGCCCGCAAGGACGCCCGCCTCACCCAGGACGCCTTCGAGCGCCTGCGGTCCCTCCTTGGAGACCTCGACGCCGTGCGCCAGGCCCTGGCCGGCGCTGAGCAGGCCGCCGACGTGGCCGAGGCGACGATGGCCGACGACGAGGCCGTGGCCGTGGTGGCCCGGGTGGAGGCGGAGGCGGCCGTCGTCCGCCACCAGCACGTCGATGTGCTGCGCCAGGAGCACGACCGGCTGGTCGCCGAGGGCAAGGCCGTACGCGAGCAGCACGACAAGGCGCTGGCGTGGGTGGCCAAGCTCTCCGAGGAGAAGGTCGAGCTGGAGCAGGCGGCCGAGCGGTTGAGCGTCCTGGTCCCCGAGGCCGAGGGCTGGAAGGCGGCCGAGGCCCGCCTGCGGCTGGTCGAGGCGGTCGTCTCGGCCCAGGCCGCCCACGGCGCCCTGCCCGTGGCGGTCACCCCGGTCGCCCCCGACGTTGCCGGCTTCGAGGCCGCCCGGTCGGAGGCGGAGGCGGCGAAGGTGGCGCTGGCGAGGGTGCATGCGACGCTGGACGCCACGAAGGTGGAGCGGGACCGGGCTGCGGCCGCCGTGCAGCGCTCCTCCGTGCTTACCGGCGAGGGTGACTGCCCGCTGTGCGGCCAGGCGCTGGGCGGCGCCTTCGAGGCGGTGCAGGCCCACCGGGCCGCCGAGCTCGACGAGATCCAGGCTCGGCTCAACGAGCTGGCGCTGGACCGCCAGCAGGCGTCGGTCACGGCTGTGGCAACCGGCGAGCGCGTCGCCGCACTGGTGAAGGAGCTCCGGCTTGCGCAGGCCGGCTGGGCGACGCACGAGCAGCAACTGGCCCGCCGGCAGGAGGCCGAGGCGGCCCTGGCCGCGGCGCAGGCCGCGCTCGGCCGCCCGATGGAGGACGGTGAGCGGGCCACGCTGGCCGGCGAGGTGGACCGGCGCCGGCGAGCGGCGGACGAGTGCCAGCGCCTCCAGGGTCGACTGGAACGCAAGGACGCGGTTGTCGCCGAGCTCGATGTCGAGCAGGCTGCGGCCGCCGAGAGCGGTGCCCGGCTTGATGCGCTCCGGGCTCAGGTGGCGGCCCTGGGCTTCCGGCCCGAGAACGTCACCATCGCCCAGGCGGAGCGGCTGCGCCTCCAGGCTGCGGCCGAAGCCGCGACGCTGCGGGCCCAGGGGTCGAAGGTGGCCGCCACCCAGGCCCGCGAGCGGGCCGGGGCCGAGGCCCGCCGGCTGGCCGAGGCCGTCGAGCAGCACGCGCAGTTGGCCGAGCTGGGCGAGGAGGCCCGCCACCTCGGCCGCCTCGGCGACCTGCTCAACACCTTCCGCAACACGCTGGTGGCGTCGGTCGGTCCCCGCCTGTCGGCCCAGGCCGCCGAGCTGTTCGCCGAGCTCACCGACCGTGAGTACGACCAGCTTGAGGTCGACCCCAACACCTACGAGCTGAAAATCCTCGACGCCGGCCGGAGCTACGGGATGAACCGTTTCTCCGGCTCGGAAACCGACCTGGCCAACCTGGCCCTGCGGGTGGCGGTGAGCGAGCACGTGCGCTTCCAGTCCGGCGGCGCAATCGGGCTGCTCGTGCTCGACGAGGTGTTCGGCCCCCTCGACGACGACCGCAAGGCCCGCATGCTCATCGCCCTGGAGCGCCTCCGCGCCCGCTTCCGCCAGGTGCTCGTGGTTACCCACGACACGTCGATCAAGGAGCAGCTGCCCAACGCTATCGAGGTGATCAAGCTCCCCGGCCGGCGGGCCACGGCCCGCACGATCAACGCCTGACGTAGCCTTGCCCCAACGGCAGGCAGAGGAGGTAGCGATGGCGGTGCCGCGGTCCGGTGATGTCCTGAAGTGCTCGTTCTGCGGCAAGACGCATCACCAGGTGGTCAAGCTGATCGCCGGCCCCGGCGTGTACATCTGCAACGAGTGCATCGACCTCTGCAACCAGATCGTTGAGGACGAGGTCAGTACCGCCCACGAGTCGATCCTCGACGCCGAGATCGAGGCCGCGGCCCAGGCGGCCCGGCATGCGGTCGACCGCCTTCGCATCCTGGCCCAGCAGGCCCGGAACGCCCCAGAGCCCGACGAGGCCGAGTAGTCGATTTCTCGTACGGGCCTCCGGGCGGGTACAACCGCACCGATGGTATGGATACTCGACCTCGACGGTGTGGTGTGGCTTGGCGAGACCGTGATCCCTGGTGTGCCCGAGGCGATCGGGCGATTGCGGGCCGCCGGCCACACCATTCTGTTCCTCACGAATAACTCCAGCCGGCGGGTCGACGACGTGGTGGCGAAGTTCGAGGGCATGGGCATCGGCGTCGAGGCCGACGAGATCGTTACGTCGGCCCAGGCCGCGGCGACCATGCTGGAGCCGGGCGCGGTTGCCCTGGTGTGCGCCGGCGACGGCGTGCGGGAGGCTCTCGATGACCGGGGCGTGAGGGCGGTGGACGCCGGCCCGGCCGACGCGGTCGTCGTCGGGTTCCACAGGGAGTTCGACTACGACCGGCTCAACGCCGCCTACCAGGCCATCCACGCCGGCGCCCGCCTGATCGGCACGAACGACGACACGACGTACCCGACGCCGGAGGGCCCGATCCCCGGTGGCGGCGCGCTGCTGGCCGCCGTGGCCGCCGCCGCCGGCATCGCGCCCGAGGTGGCCGGCAAGCCCTACCAGCCGATGGCCGACGCGGTGCGCGCCCGTATCGGTGCCGCCGCCGCCGACGGGATGGTGGTCGGCGACCGCCCCGACACCGACGGGCTGATGGCCAAGCGCCTCGGCCTGCCGTTCGCCCTGGTCTTCACCGGCGTGACCGCGGAGGCCGACCCGCCCGTCGAGCCGGCGCCAGCCCTGACGGCGGCGAGCCTGCCGGCACTCGTCGAGGCGTGGCTCGCGGCCCAGGGTCAGGAGTTGGCGTAGATCCAGGGGTCGACGGTGAGGTAGCGCCGGCGGTCCTCACAGGTGTCCTTCACTGCGGAGATGGTGAGCACCGCCTTCCCGGCCTCCTGGATGCCGGTGACCACCACGTCGTACTCACCGGTCTCCTGGCCACACGCCTTCGAGAAGACCACGAGCCGGCCGGCGCTGAGGGTAAAGGACCCTGAGCTCGGGCCCGGTCCTTCGGGCACGATCAGCACGTAGTCGCCGTCGCCTCGCAGTTGCAGCAGGCCCTGGTGGATAGAGCGGTAGATCCCGGTGACATCCTTGGCCGTGGCGGGGATGCCGGGCGCCGGCGGTTGCACGTTGCTGGCCGGCCCGCTCTTCAGGCTGCACGCGCCGGTGAACAGGGTCAGCAACAACAGAGCACGGGCGCGTCTCATCGGCCTGGATCCTGCCGCGTCCCAGGCCGAATGTGGAAATGCTTGATCTTGGGTGGTGGGTCGGATCAGATGGGCCTCGATACCAAGGGTCCCGAGAAGGAGGTGGTCGTGAACAAGTCTGATGTGGTTCAAGATGTTTCCGGCGTGTCCGGAGTGAGCAAGTCGGACGTGGAGAAGGTGATCGACGCCTTCTTCGACACGGTGCGGACGGCAGTTGGCGCCAACGACCGTGTGGCCTGGCCGAGCTTCGGCTCGTTCTCCGCCACCCATCGCCAGGCCCGCACGGGTCGCAACCCGCGCACCGGTGAGCAGGTGGCCATTTCCGCGTCGACCGCGGTGAAGTTCACTTCCAGCAGCGTGCTCAAGGCTGCGCTCAACCCGGCGCCGGTCAAGGCGGCGAAGAAGGGCGCCAAGGCGGCGCCGGCGAAGAAGTCGGCCCCCGCCAAGGCCGCGTCGAAGGCCGCGCCGGCGGCCAAGGCGTCGGCCGCGACGGCGACTGCGCCCAAGGCGAAGGCCGCGAAGGCCGCTCCGGCCAAGGCCGGCAAGAAGTCCAAGAAGTAGCGTCGCGCTCTACAGCTTCGACAGCAGCTTGAAGCGTTCCCCGTAGGCCACGTCTGGGGCTCCAGCCTCGGCGTGGCGGCGGCGGATCCTGTTGCGGAAGGCCTCGACCTGTTCGGCTGACGACGGGTCGTCGATGTCCATGGTCGTGCGGTACTGGCTGCGGTGCTCGAGCAGCGCGGCGAGCTTCCGGTCGAGGCCGGTGGTGATGTCCTCGACGTGGTCAGCCTCGTCGGCCTCCCACAGGAGGAGGTGCGATGGGCGGTGGGGCGCCTCGCCCTGCTCGCCGAAGAAATGCGGGTCGCGGGCGGCGACGATGCCCTCCACGACCAGTCGGCCGGCGTGGTGGTGGTCGGGGTGGAGGCGGTAGCGCTTCCACGGGTCGTGGCCGAGGACGACATCGGGCCGCAGGCGGCGGATCCAGTAACAGACGTCGGAACGCTGGCGGAGACCGGACTCCAGTTCGCCGTCGCGCCAGCCGAGGAACGTCACCGAGCCGGTGCCACCCAGGGCCACGGACGCGGCCCGCTGCTCCGCCTGGCGGGAGGCGACGAGGGTGGCGAGGTCGTCGTCGGGGTCCCAGGAGCCCTTGGACCCGTCCGTGCAGATCAGGTGTTGGATCTCACAGCCAGCCGCGGCCCACTTGGCCAGCGTGCCGCCGCAGCCGAACTCGACATCGTCGGGGTGAGCGCCGACCGCCAGTGCCCGGGCGGGGACGGGAAGATCGATGCTCATAGCATGAGGCCGGCGAGGTCGGCGGGGAGGTCGACGTCATGGGCCAACGACGGTTCCCGTACCACGCGCAGTGCGAGGCCCAGGCGGTGCGCCTCGGCGCCGTGGCGGGTGAAGGAGCCCGGCCCGTAGGAGAAGGTGAAGCCGGCGTCACCAGGGATGCAGATCACGTTGGTGCCATTGTCGCCGCGGTCGGGCACCAGTGTCACGCCGGCGAAGCGGGCGACCCACGCCAGGTGGCCGGCGTGGGCCAGATCGGCGTGGGCCACGACAACCTGGCGGGCCCCGCCGGCGGCCAGCCGGGCCACGCCGGCCTCGACCGCCCGGTTCAGGCCCCGCTCGGGCTCCCAGACCACGAGGGCGCCGAGGTCGCGCGCCCACGCCGCGACTTCGGCGTCGTCGCAGACGACGGCGGTCGGCAAGGGGGCGGCCGAGGCGACGACGTGGGTGGCCATGGCCCGGGCCAGCCCGGCCCGGCGGGCCGGGTCGAGCGCCGGCGCCAGCCGCAGCTTGGCTTCGCCGAAGGCTTTCACGGGGAGCAGAACGGCCACCGGCCCGAACCGGGCGAGGGCCGGTGTCATGAAATGACGTGCAGCACCTTGGACACGGGCTCCTGGCGCAGGAGCTGGCGGACGCGCACCAGCGCCTCCTGGATCTCACGCGACGCCATAGCCGCGGCCATCTCCTCGAGCGACGACCACCGGGAGATCGCCGCGCCCTCCAC
>JANMRJ010000492.1:0-5345 GCA_031370985.1 Acidimicrobiales bacterium | reverse complement strand
TTCGCCTTCTCAGCGTTGGTCCGATCGGTGATGACGGTGAAGCTGACCGGGTGTGGTGTCACGAACATCGTCCCGGTTCCGTCGGACTCGACGATTGAAGGGGCCCTGAAGGACAGCGGCCCGGTCATCACCGCCCACCCGGAGGTGACCAACTGGGTCGTCGTCGGCGGCAACGACGAGAGCGTCAAGGGAGCCCTCCAGGCGCTGGCGTCGGCCGGTGTCAAGACCGACGCCATCATCGGTGTCGGTCTCGGAGCCTATGAAGCCTGCAAGGAGTGGAAGGCCGCAACCCCGAGCGGGTTCAAGGCGGCCCTCTACATCTCGGGCTACGACGTCGGTCGCACCGCGATCCAGGAGCTGTTCGACAACATCACCAAGGGCACGCCGCTGCCACCCAAGGCGATCGCGCCGACCTACATGGTCGACCCGAGCAACTGGGAGGCCCAGCAGGCTACGGGCCTCTGCAAGTAAGCTCCTCCTCCAGGTCGGGGTCCGGGCCGGTTTCGGTCCGGACCCCGCCATGTCCAAGGATCTGCCCGTGACGATCGCGACGACACCCGGCTGGTCAAGGGCGGGTCCCGGCGACGGTGGCCGGCCCGTCGTGCTCGAGATCCGCGGCGTCGGCAAGGCATTCCCGAACGTCCAGGCCCTCCACGACGTCAGTCTCGACGTCCGGGCCGGAGAAGTTCTCGCGCTGATGGGCGAGAACGGCGCCGGCAAGTCGACCCTCCTGCGGATCCTCTCGGGCGACTATCGCCCGGATACCGGCGCCCTCGCGATCGATGGCCGACCGGTCGCCTTCAGCAGGCCCCGCGAGTCTCATCGAGCCGGCATCCGGGTCATCTACCAGGAGCCGGAGATCGTCCCGGGCATCGACGTCGCCGAGAACATCTGGGTCGGCGAGCTGCCGGGACGAGGCCTGTTCGTCGACCGGCGGCAGCTCGAGACGCTCGTCCGCCAGGATCTCCGCCGATACGGCTTCGAAACCGTCCTGCCGCTGCGGGCGATGGGTCAGGACCTCTCCCCCGCCCAGCGCCAGATCGTCGAGATCCTTCGCGCGCTGAAGTCGAATCTCCGGGTCCTCGCCCTCGACGAACCGACCTCCTCGCTGACTGACGACGAGGTCGGCCGGTTGTTCGCCCTGATCCGGCGCCTCCAGGACCAGGGCGTGGCGATCATCTACGTGTCGCACCGGATCAAGGAGATCCTCCAGCTCGCTGACCGGGTGGCGGTCCTTCGCGATGGCGCCCTGGTGGCCGTTCGCCCGGCAGTCGAGCTGACCGAGCGCGAGATCGTGCGGCTGATGGTCGGCCGGGATATCCAGGACGTCCTGCGGCGCCATCCCGCGACGCAGGATCGGGTGATCCTCCACGTCGACGGGTTGCGGAGCAACTGGCATCGAGACATCAGCTTCCAGATCCGGGCCGGCGAGGTCGTCGGCTTCGCCGGCCTCGTCGGGGCCGGCCGGACCGAGCTCGCCAAGGTGATATTCGGCGATCTGCCGATCAATGCCGGGATCATCTCGATCGACGGCCGACCGACCCGTTTCCGAAGCCCCAGCGATGCAATTCGTTGCGGGATCGGACTGGCACCCGAGGACCGCAAGCGCGAGGGCCTCATCCTCGTGCGCAGCGTCGTAGAGAATGCGTCGCTGGCGATCCTTCGCCAGCTCAGCCGCTTCCGGTTCATCCGGCGCGGCCTGGAACGCGGCGTCGTCGGCGGGTACGTCAGGCGACTGAACATCCGAACGCCCTCGCTCGATCAGGAGGTCGGCAAACTCTCCGGCGGGAACCAGCAGAAGGTCGTCCTCGCCCGCTGGCTCGCGGCCCGGCCGAAGCTGCTCATCCTCGACGAGCCGACCCGTGGCATCGATGTGGGCGCCAAGGCCGAGATCTACGGACTCATCGACGACCTGGCCAACGAGGGGATCGCCATCATGTTCATCTCGTCGGAGCTGCCGGAGATCCTGGGTCTTTCCGACCGCATCATCGTGATGCAGAGCGGGCGGATCACCGGCGAGCTGCCCGGCGACGGGACAACGGAGGAGCAGGTCCTGGGTCTGGCCATGGCGGACCATCTCACCGCGACGGTTCAAGCGGCGGCAGCCGTGATCCACGAGAAGGACCATTGAGCGGATCCGCGGCCGCCGGCGAGTTCCCTCCCCCGCCTGGCGTCCTCCGGCGGGCGCGGGCAGGCGGCCAGCGGCTGGTCAGGACGGTCGGGGCCGAGAACCTGTCGCTGCTGTTCGCGCTCGCGGTCCTCGTCCTGATGATCGCCAGCCAGAGCGACAAGTTCTTCCTGTCCCAAAACCTTCTGAACATCGGCCAGAACATCTCGGTCGTGGGTCTCGTCGCGATCGGCCAGACGCTCGTGATCGTCGCCGGGATGCTGGACATCTCGGTCGGATCGATCGCCGGAGTGGCCTCCGTCGTCGCCGCGCTCGTCCTGCTCACCTCAGGCGACGTCGTCGGCGGCTCCGGCCTGGCGGTGAGCGCGGGCAATGCTCCGCTTGCGGTGGTCGGCGGGATCGCGGCAGGGATCGCTCTCGGCCTGGTCAACGGCCTGATCATCACAGTCCTGCGGGTCAACGCGGTGATCGCCACCCTGGCGACCCTGTCGGCGTTTCGAGGCCTGGCCTTCCTGATCGCACCCGACGGCAAACCGGTGACCGTCCTGAATCAGAGCTTCATCTCGCTGGGGACCGGCCGGCTCGACCTCATCCCGGGCTGGCCCATCCCCGTCTCGCTGATCATCCTGGTCGCCGTCGGCATCGGATTCGCCGTGCTGATGCGGTACACCGTCTTCGGCCGGAGCGTGTACGCGCTCGGCGGCAACCCTGTGGCGGCGCGACTGGCCGGTATCAACATCAATCGCCTCAGGCTCGCGATCTATGGGCTGAGCGGGGCGGCGGCCGGGATGGCCGGGATCATCCTGACCGCGCGGACCAATTCCGGCCAGCCGGCATCGGGCAGCCAGGGGCTGGAGCTGGAGGCGATCACAGCCGTGTTCCTCGGCGGAGCTTCCCTCCAAGGCGGCCGGGGCACGATCGCCGGGACGATGCTCGCGGTCGTCCTCATCGGCGCCCTGAGCAATGGGATGAACCTGCTCGGGATTCCGACGTTCTACCAACTCGTGGCAAAGGGTGCGCTGCTGGTGCTCGCGGTCGCGATCAGCCAGTGGCGGCAGGCCCGCGCTGAGCGGGCGCGGACACGGATCGCTGTCTGAGCGGACCCGGCGACCGATCGTGACTAACACCGCCCTTACCCGCCACGGATCGTTCGATCTCGTCACGCTCGAGAATGACGCCATCAGGCTGTCGCTGACGCCGAGGCTGGGTGGCCGGGTCGTGTCGCTCGTCGATCGAACCACGGGCCGCGAGTGGCTAGTGCAGGGCGAACCGCCAGCGGATCCCGACGCATGGGCTGGTATCGACGCGGGGTTCGGCGGTGCCCAGGCCTATGGCTGGGACGAGTGCCTACCGACGGTCGGACGCTGCGCGGATCCGCTCGACCCCGACGGCGCTCCGCTCCGCGACCATGGCGACTGCTGGGGCAGGCGGACCGAGGCGCGGCGGGAGGCTGACGGTGCGTTGGTCGTCGTCTGGCAAGTGTCGGGTCGGTACGAGTTCGAGCGAACGATGCGCCTCGAGGGTTCGACCGTCGTGATCGACTACGCGATCGCTTCGCCGGGACCAGAGCGGCCGTTCCTCTGGTCGATGCACCCGCTCCTGGCTCTCGAGCCGGGGGCGACGATCGAGCTGCCCGGGACCGAGCGCCTAGCCCTCACCCGTGCCATCGGACTCGACCTTGCAACCACGGACGGCGTGGTCGACTGGCCGCTCGCGAAAACGGCGAGCGGCTTGACGATGGACCTGTCGCGAGTCCTCGGCAAAGAGGCAGAGATCGCGCTCAAGCTCGCCGGCGAGGCGACGGTCGGCGGACGAGTCGTCGTTCGGCAGCCAGATCGATCGACCCTCAGCCTGGAGTGGGATCGCGATGTTGCTCCTGCATTGGGCGTATGGCTCGACTTCGGCGGGTGGCCCGCGGGTGAGGGCCGCCATCAGGTAGCCCTGGAGCCCGCGACGTCGCCTGATGAGGATCTCGCGAGCGCACTCGCCGGAGGTCGCGCGGCGCGGGTACCCGCCGGCCGCCAGCTGCGCTGGAGCGTCCGGCTGCGGCTCGGTGGCCCGCGGCGGGACGGATCCCGGCCGTGAGCGATCACGGGGACACGGTCCGAGCCTGGGGCGAGCCGGTCGTGATCCCGACGTACAACGTCATGCCGCCAGACTCGAACCCGATGTTCATGGAGAAGCGGGTCTACCAGGGAAGCAGCGGGCGGGTCTATCCGAACCCGTTCACCGACCGCGTCTCGGACGAGAAGGCGGATCGGGCGTGGCAGGCCGTCCATCTCGAGAACGACTTCGTTCGGCTCATGATCCTGCCGGAGATCGGTGGCCGGATCCATGTGGGCCAGGACAAGACCAACGGCTACGACTTCTTCTACCGACAGCATGTGATCAAGCCCGCCCTGGTCGGTCTGCTCGGCCCGTGGATCTCGGGCGGCGTCGAGTTCAACTGGCCGCAGCACCATCGACCGTCGACGTTCATGCCGGTCGACTGGGTGATCCAGGAGGATCCGGACGGCGGCCGCACGGTCTGGCTGAGCGAGCACGAGCCGATGGACCGGATGAAGGGCATGGTCGGGATCCGGCTGCGCCCCGGCAGCTCCGCCATCGAACTGCACACCCGGCTGGCAAACCGGACACCGCACGTTCAGACGTTCCTGTGGTGGGTCAACATCGGGGCTCGCGTTCACGACCGGTATCAGTCGTTCTTCCCGCCCGACGTCACCTACGTCGCCGACCATGCCAAGCGGGCGATGTCGCGGTTCCCGATTGCCCGCGACGTGTACTACGGCGTGGACTACGGCGCCCGACCCGAGTCGGAGGCTGACCTGTCGTGGTATCGGAACATCCCCGTCCCGACTTCCTACATGGTGACGGGCTCGGAGCACGACTTCTTCGGGGGCTACGACCATGCCGCCGAAGCGGGCTTCGTCCATGTCGCCGACCATCGCATCTCGCCCGGCAAGAAGCAGTGGACGTGGGGTAACCACGAGTTCGGTTACGCCTGGGACCGAAACCTGACCGACGAGGACGGCCCGTATATCGAGCTGATGGCCGGTGTCTACACGGACAACCAGCCGGACTTCTCCTTTCTCGCCCCGTACGAGACGCGCACCTTCAGCCAGTATCTCTATCCCATCCAGCGGATCGGTCCGGCCCAGCAGGCCACCGTCGACGCAGCCGTCAGCCTGCGGGTCGAGCATGGCCGGGCGCTCGTCGG
>JANMRJ010000491.1:0-2324 GCA_031370985.1 Acidimicrobiales bacterium | reverse complement strand
CGTCGAGCTCGGCAAGTCCGGCGACCTGCGGGTGGGCGACGACGTGGTTGCCATCGGCAACGCCCTCGACCTCAAGGGCGGGTTCACCGTCACCCGGGGGATTGTCTCGGCCCTCGACCGCTCGATCACCGCCGAGGACGGTGGCACCCTCAGCGGGCTCATCCAGACCGACGCGGCCATCAACCCGGGCAACTCGGGTGGCCCCCTGGTCAATGCCGGCGGCCAGGTCGTCGGCATCAACACCGCCGTCGACGGCCAGGCCCAGAACATCGGCTTCGCCATCGCGATCGACAAGGCCAAGCCGATCGTCGACAGGCTGCGCAGCGGCCAGAGCACGGCCACCGCGCCTCGGGCCTACCTCGGCGTGAGCAGCCAGCCGGTCGACGGGACGCCCGGCGCCACGGTGGTCGATGTCGGCGCCGGCACCCCGGCCGCCTCGGCCACGCTGGCAGTGGGCGACGTGATCGTCGCCCTCGATGGCCAGGCGGTCAATAGCCCCGACGACCTGGCCGCGGCCATCGGCACCCACAGGCCCGGCGACCGGGTCACGGTCACCTACACCCGGGCCGGCGCCCGCCGCACCGCCCAGGCGACTTTGGGCACGAGGCCCACGGGCTAGGTAGGACGACGGGATCCTGCGCCGGATCCCGACAGCCGTGGACGAGCGCATTGGAGGGCCGGACCTGACCGGTCCCGAGCCGGCACGGCACGTCGGGAACCGGGAGCCGAGCACTCGCCGTGGACGATGCTACCCTCGGGCGGCCGGCACCGTCGGAGTGCCGCCCGAGCGGGAGATCAACTCGTCATGTCCTCGCTCCGCCAGCGCGTCGCAACGTTCGTCAGCGTCCTTGCCCTACTTGCCGCCGGCCTGGTCGTCGCGTCCCCGGCCCAGGCCGCAGTCCCGTCGGTCCCTGTCGTGTCGTCGGTGCCCGATGGGTTGCTCCGCCAGCTCCTGAGCTTCGACCAGGGCCCGATCGTGGCCCTGCCGACCGCCAACGGTGTCCGTTTCAGCTGGCCGGGGTCGAGCGTGGAGTTCGACGCCACGACACGCTCGGCGGTGGCCTCCGGTGGTGGCACCCCGCCGCTGCACCTCCGGTCGTCACTCAGCGACGCCACCGGGGGAGCCTCCACCGTGGCGGGACGGCTCGCCATCGACTCACAACCGGCCCAGGGCCGCGATGTCGTGTACTTCCCCTTCGACGGCGGTGTGGCGACCTTCGACGTGCTGGCCGGCCCGGCGTCGCCCCGGACCGTCCGCTGGGGGGTCGAGTCCGCCGGCCAGCCGCTGGCCGTCGACGCCGAAGTTGGCGTTGCCACCCTCGCTGACGGCACGGTCGTGGCCCGCTTCGACGGCGTGAGCGCGGTCGGCGCTGACGGCGGGAGCGTGGGTGTCGAGGTGCGTGCCGGCCTCGGCTTCCTCGAGATGGAGGTGGTCGGCGACCTGGCCCCCGCCCAGTTCCCTGTCGTCATCGACCCCACGTGGAACCGCACCACCAAGACCTACACCGAGAACAACTTCGCCGGCCTGTTCGGCGCCGGCGGCCACAAGTACCGGGTGCGGGGCTACAACTTCAAGTTCTGCATCGAGACCGGGGCGAACTGCCGGGCCGGCGTTGGACAGGCTGGCCGGTTCAAGCCCGAGGCCACCGCCCAGGCCCACGCCATCCGGCGCCTGGCGAAGATGCGCACGGGCAACTTCGCACCCACCGTGCCCAACGAGCTCGACTGGGAGGTCGGCAAGCGCGACGACATCACCGAGGAGCCGCCGTGCGACGGCACCGCCGGCTTCCGCATCGACATTGTGCTCAACGTGAAGGGCTTCACCGACCGCGGGGGCAAGTACCGCCTGATCGAGGTCAAGAACGTCGAGCAGGTGGGCGAGGTCGAGGCCCAGCTCGCCTGCTACGAGCTGAAGTTGCGCAAGGACAAGCTCGATGTCGGCCGGCTGGCCGACCTGTCCAACGAGGGGTGGGCGGTCACCTACCAGGACGACATCACCAAGGAGCGGTGGTACGCCTGGGCCGCGCTGCCCGGTTACGTCCTGTTCGGGCGGGGCGGGAAAGGGACGAAGGTGCCCCAGTCGGTGGTGGACAAGGCAAAGGAGACCGGCCGCGAGACGATCGTCCTGCCCATCACGGAGGGGCCCACGCTGCCCGTCCCCGCCCTCAACCGCGCGCCGGTCCTCCGGCCCGTCCCGTGAGCGCCGCCATTCGCCCGGAGTCCCTGGCCTGGGAGCTCCTTCCCCCCGTCGGGGGGGAGCCGAAGGGGGTCCATGACGACCTGACCGGCCGCGCCCACCTGAGCACCCGCAGCGCGCCGGTACT
>JANMRJ010001054.1:0-2943 GCA_031370985.1 Acidimicrobiales bacterium | reverse complement strand
GAGATGCCCACGCGAGTTGATCGGGATGTCCCGAAGCAAGGTCTCGCTCACCGCTACTGCATCGGTATCGCCAGCGTAGAGGTAGCCGTACCGATCGTCCTCCGTCGGGTCAAACCGTCCCCCGCCCCAGTGCCGGTCGGCAATTCTCGGGTTGAAGTCGCCCGTTCCCGATGAGGCCTGATGAAGGCGCGACAGTGTTGTGCCGGCCGGGAGCATCCACCGAACAGGTTCGCCGTCGTACGCCGCCGGCGGCGGACGGTTGGGCATGTCCTAGCCGACCGGCTCCAACAGTGCGTTGGCGGCCCGAACGACCTCCTCACTCCGGTCGGTTCCGACCAGCGCCAACGGGGCACAACCGACCCGGTCGTTGCTCGCGATCCACCACGAAGCCACGCCCCAGGGATCAGCCGCTGCGCGCAGAATCTCGTTGACCTCCCTGACCTCGGCGAAAACCTGTCGGGTCGCGACATCGAACTGGAACCTCGGGTAGAGGAAACCCCGCCCGTGGGGCAGCCCGATCAGCCACGAGCGCTCACGGTACGAGCGGACCTTCTCACGATTCGCCGGCTTCGCTCCGAGGGCCACGGCCGCGGCCCCCGATTCGAGCATCTCGTGTTCCCAGACGGCGGCAATGGCCTCGCCCGCGATACGAGCCTGGCGGAGCAGCGAGTCAGTGATCGTGTCGGCCGTGACCACCCGCCGTGGTTCGCCCCCGATGGCCAGTATGAGGCCCGGACGAGCCGAGAGCGCCTTGAGGAAGGAGCGAACCTCGAGATCGGTCCCGGCAAGTCCACGATCGGAGGACCGATGCTCGGCCGTCACTCGGAGTTGATCTGCAAGCTTGCTCCCCACAGCGCAGGCAAGAATCTGATCCACCCTGGCACGTAGGGACCGCGTATCTAGGTTCTCGCCCACATCGCTGCAAACTTGGGAGATGCGTCGCGCCTCGTCGGCAATCCGCTCCAGCCGGACACCGACGCTGGGGGACAGGTGGTGTTCCAACTGGATGTCAGCGACGATCGAAGCGATGGTGGCAGCCGGGTCCCGCAGGTCGTCGCACAGACAGCGGAGCCCATCGACAGCCTGCATTGCCTCAATGAGTTCTCCCGGTTGACCCATCGCGAACTCCTTCGGTCCTGACACCTTACTCTACTCCTCTTTCGTCAGAATCGTCAGCCGACTGAAGGGCGCAACCGCAGTCAGTCGCCAATCGCCGACCTGCGAGCGGGTACCGTCTCGTCATGACCGTCACAGCTGACTTCGAGGCCCGTCGGCAGGCGGTTGTCGATGCCCACCTGAAGCCGGCGGACCAGCGTCCGGCCTCCAGTGCGCGGGGCGTCCACCACCTGGCCATGATCTGCAGCGACATCGAGACAACCGTCCGCTTCTACCAGGACGTGCTCGGCTTCCCGCTCGTCGACGTGATGGAGAACCGGGACTATCCCGGCTCCACCCACTTCTTCCTCGACATCGGCAACGACAACCTGCTGGCCTTCTTCGACTTCCCCAGGCTCGGCCTCGGCGAGGCCGTCGAGACGCTCGGGTCAGTGCAGCACGTCGCCATCTCCGTCGACCGGCCCAGCTTCGAAGCGATCAGGGAGCGGCTCGACGCTGCCGGTGTGACCTACCTCGGCCCCGACCGCGGCCTGACCGACTCGATGTACGTCAAGGACCCCGACGGCATCCAGATCGAGCTGATCGCCGAGCCGCTGCGCATCATGGAAGGCCGCCACCTCGGCTGACGGGCCGGTGGGAAGCGGTCGCCTCGGCCAGCCGAGGGCGCACCTGGCGGTCCTGCGCCGGCGTCGGATGCTCGCCGAGCCGGTGGTGGACCTCCATCTCTTCCTGGATGAGCACCTTGACGTTGTGCGCGGTGGTGGCGTTCATGACCCCACAGGTACGGGCGATCGCCGCCTCCAGCTCGCTGGCGATCGGCTCCCTGTTGCGCTCTCCCACGGAACCCATTGTACCAAACACACGTTCGATTGGGCCAGGGTATTTGCCCAATCTTCTCAGGCTCAGGGTCCCCGATCACCCGGGGCCGTCGCCCTCCCATGCCGCCCGCAGGAGCGACCGCAGGGCGGCCTCGTCCACCGGCCGGGGGTTGGGCGGCGGGGATGCGGCCACCTCGGCGGCCACCTCGTTGATCGCCGACTCCGGCATTCCCAGCTCGGACAGTTCCATGGTCAGGCCCATCCGCACTGCCAAGTCGTGCACCCCTGTGGCCGCCCGGCCGGCGCCGACGGCGATGGCCATCCGCGCCGCCAACTTGCCCAGTACCGGCTCGTTGAAACCGACGACGTGGGGCAGCAGGGCGGCGTGGGTCTGGGCGTGGGGCATGTCGTACCGGCCGCCGAGGACGTGGCACAGCTTGTGGTGCAGCCCGGTGCCGGCCGAGGCGAGTGCCATGCCGGCTTGGCACGCCCCGACGAGGGCCCGACTGCGCAGCGCTGGGTCCCGGGGCGACGCCACCGCGGCCGGTACCGCCTCGCACAGCGCCCGGGCGCCGTCGAGGGCCAGTGGCGCCGACAGCGGGCTGGCGCCGGCGGCCCACAGCGCCTCCAGGCAGTGGGCCAGGGCGTTCATGCCGCTCGCCGCCGTCACCAGCGGCGGCAGACCGAAGGTGAGCTCCGGGTCGTAGAGCACCGTCCTCGGCACGACCTGCGGGTCCCGCCCGGTCTCCTTGCGGCTCTCGGTCGTGACGCCCCAGAACGGCGTCATCTCCGAGCCAGCGTAGGTGGTCGGTACGGCGACGAAGGGCAGGCCCGACAGGGCCACCGCCTTCCCGAGCCCGGTCGCCGAGCCGCCGCCGAGCGTCACCACGCCGTCGGCGCCGACCCGGATGGCGTCCTCGGTAACTTGCGTCGCCAACTCGGCGGGGACGTGCTGGCGGACGCCGTCCACCCGCCAGGTCAGTCGGTGGTCGAGGACGCCGACCAGTGC
>JANMRJ010000460.1:0-1745 GCA_031370985.1 Acidimicrobiales bacterium | reverse complement strand
GCGACGAGCTCGACCCGCTGGGCGGGCAGGAGTTCGGCGCCGGTCGGCTGCTGCTTGCGTTCGACGAGGGTGGGGTCGAACCACAGGAGTCCGCCGGGGCGGCCCTGGAAGATGGCGACCTGCTCGTTGTCGATACCGACGAAGTAGGCGCCGCGGGCGTACCAGCCCACCGCCCACACCGCGCTGCCGAGGACGGCGAGCACGGCCACGACAAAGATGGCCACCCGCCACGTCATGCGCTTGGGGGTCGGGGGTTGCGGCGGGGCGAGGGCGGGCCGGCGGGGCGCTTGTGCCGGGGCGGGGGCGGCGGGGCGGCCGGGGGTCTGATCGATGGGGGCCTGGTTGGCGGAGGCCTGGGCCGGCGCGGCTCGTGGGGCGCCGGCGAGGGCGGCCGAGGCCTTCGTCGACCGGTCGTCGTCGTCGACCACGTCGACGATCACCACGGTGATGTTGTCGCTTCCGCCGGCGGCCCGAGCCTGGCGGACCAGGTCATGGGCGGCTTCTTGGGGGTCGGCGAGCTGGCGGAGGGTGGAGGCGATGCGCTCGTTGGAGAGTTCGTTGGTGAGGCCGTCGCTGCACAGCAGGATGCGGTCGCCGGCGTAGGGGGTGATCTCCCAGGAGTCGACCTGGATCCCCGGCTCCATGCCCAGGGCCCGGGTGATGATCGAGCGCTGGGGGTGGACCTGGGCCTCGGCCGGCGTGAGCTTGCCGTCGCGGACCAGCTCCTCCACCAGGCTGTGGTCCTCGGTGAGCTGGACCAGCTCGCCCCGCTGGAGCAGGTAGGCGCGGGAGTCGCCGACGTTGATGAGCGCCAGTTCTTCGTCGCCCCCGGTCCGCACGAGGGCCAAGGCAGTGAGGGTGGTGCCCATGCCCCGCTTCTCCCGGCTTCCCTGGGCCAGGCGCCAGACGGCCTGGTTGGCCGCCTCGGCCGCAGCCACGAGTCCCTCGGTGGTGTGCTCGCCCTCGTTGAACACCCGGAGGAGGGTTTCTACCGACGTCTGCGACGCCACCTCGCCGGCCTGGTGACCGCCGACCCCGTCGGCAACGGCGAAGAGGCCCTCGTCGGCGAGGAACCGGTCCTCGTTCATCTGCCGGACCCGCCCGACATCGGTCGCCGCGCCGGCGTGGAGCTGCGTCACTGGAGCTCCATCACGGTCTTGCCGATCTGGAGCCGGTCGCCCCTGCGGATGGCGATGGGCGCGGTGACCTTCTTGCGGTTCAGGTAGGTGCCGTTGGTCGAGCCGAGGTCCTCCACGTACAGCTGACCTTCCCGGCGGAAGACGCGGGCATGCAGCTGGGAGACGTAGGTGTCGTCGAGGGTGATCTGGCAGCCGCCGGCGCGGCCGACGGTGAGCTCGTCGCCGAGGTCGTAGGTCTGGCCCTTGGTCTCGGGTGGCTCGATGACCCGGAGGCGCCCGCCGCCTGCTTTCCCGTTCCCGCCGCCCCGGACCGCCCCGCCCCAGTTCCGGCTCGCTCTCAGGGTCTCCGCCGGCATCGGAGTCACCGTGGTCGGCGCCCGCATCTCGGCCCAGACCGCTCGCAGGACGCGCAGGAAGAAGAGATACAGCAGGGCCAGGAAGCAGAGCTTAAGGATGGTCAGGAGGGAGTCGGGCACGGGGCTACGACGCTTCGAAGCGGAGTTTCGTCGCCCCGACGGTGATCTCGTCACCGTTGTTCAGCAAACGCTCCTTCACCTGGGCGCCGTTGACCCGGGTGCCGTTGGTGGACCCGAGGTCGACGACCAC
>JANMRJ010000423.1:0-7842 GCA_031370985.1 Acidimicrobiales bacterium | reverse complement strand
CGGAAGATGACGCTCATCGCTCGGGCTCGCCGTCGAGGGGGCCGGTCATGGCGACCGCGACTGCTCGCAAGGTCTCCACGACGCTGTGCCAATCGTGCCACCGGGCATCAAGGCGCCGGTACGAGCTGAGCCGCTTCGTCACTGATGAGTCCTTGGGCGCGGGGTCGGCGAACTGCCGGGACACCTGGGTGGCGACGGTCTCCGGTCGCCCGTTGACATCGGCGTAGTAGTCGTCGATGCGCGCGAGTAGGCGGCCGGCGGGCACGATGCCGACGCGGTCCGAGAGGGCAGCGGCGTCGAGGTAGTCGCGGGTTTGATTGCGGGAGACGACCAGCCATGCCTTGATCCTCAGGATCTCCTCGACCGTTGGCACCCGCAGTACCCGTTGGCCGATGGCAACTTCCTCAACCTCCAGGGGTCGCTGGCGGATCATCTGGCGAACACCGGTCTCAAGTCCGCCGAGCTCGCCGAGGATGAGTTTGCCGCCCGCCAGGCGGGCGGTCGACCAGTCGTCGAGCGCTTCGAGCGTCTCGAGGACAGTGCCGAAACGGGCCGCAAGGTCCTCGACGACGTGGTCGTGGTCGAAGGAGAGGCGGTGGCCGGCGTGGTATGCGGCAGCTGACCCGCCGACGAGTATCGCTCCCGGCACCAGCTCCTGGAGTCGTGCGGCACCCTCGAGAACGGCGTCGAGAGACACGGGCTCAGGCACGGACCTATGGTACTTGTTATCTGATAAGGAAACGGAGTCCCGGCGGCAGTCTGCCGGCGCAGGTCAGTAGGCGAGGACCGTGGTGGACGTCGGGGTCGTCGGGGTGGTCGGGCTGCTGAGATCGACGACCACCCGGCCCTTGTCGTTGACCGTTGTCGGGAAGGTGACCAGGCCGGCGCCGTCGGCGGGGTAGATCCGGCCGTCGCAGGGGTCGACGAAGCGTTTGGCGTCCTGTTCCCACTTCAGGATGCATTGCCGGGGTGCGCCGTCGGCGCGAGCTTCGAATGCCAGCCAGTCGGTGCCGCCCAGGTGCTGGACGAAGATGTCGCGGGCGCTGCCCTGGGGGTCGGGGAAGAGGAGGGGACCGGAGCGGGCGATCGTGGGCGCGAAGTCCTTGGCCCGCCCGAGGTCGAACTGGGCCACCCGCCGACCGCCGGGCCCGGCCGTGGTGGCGGGGTTGGTGCTGGCCACCCGCGTCACGACGGCGAGCAGGAGCGCGGCGGCCAGGACGGCGCCCACCACGGTGAACACGAGCGTCCGGCCGCGGGCCGAGGTCGGGTCGGCGGAGTCCGGGCGATCGGGATCGGGCACACCCCTAGATAGTATGTGGCGGGTGGATCTCCTGGAGCACGCCGGCAAGCGCGTCCTAGCTGCTCACGGTGTCCCGGTGCCTGTCGGCCACCTCGCTTTCGATGTCGACCAGGGTGTCGCCGCCGGCACCGCGATCGGCTACCCGGTGGTGGTCAAGGCCCAGGTTGCGGTCGGCGGGCGGGGCAAGGCCGGCGGCATCAAGCTGGCCCACGACGCCGGCGAGTTGGCCGTAGCGGCCGGCGCCGTGCTGGGCATGTCGATCAAGGGCCACGTCGTGCACAAGATCTGGGTCGAGGAGGCCCTGACCGCGGCCCGCGAGCTGTACTTCTCCTTCACCTTCGACCGGGCCGCGAAGCTCCACCTCGGCATGCTCTCGGCCCGGGGTGGGGTCGACATCGAGGAGGTGGCGGTCGACGACCCCGACGCCATCCACCGCTTCCGCGTCAACCCGCTGGACCGGTTCTCCGAAGCGGACGCGGCGGCGGCGGTCGCCACCGCCGGCATCACTGGCGACGCGGCCGAGCCCCTGGCCAGCCTGCTGGTAAAGCTCTACGACGCCTACACCGCCGAGGACGCCGAACTGGTCGAGGTGAACCCGCTGGCCGTGGTGGCCGACGGGCGGGTGCTGGCCATGGACGCCAAGGTCGTGCTCGACGACAACGCCACCTACCGCCACCCTGGCTGGGAGGAATGGCGGGACCTTGACGGCCTCGACCCCCGTGAGCGGTCGGCCCGGGAGAAGGGCCTGACCTACGTCGGCCTCGACGGCAGCGTCGGGATCATCGGCAACGGCGCCGGCCTGGTGATGAGCACCCTCGACGTGGTGGCTCAGGCCGGCGGTCGCGCCGCCAACTTCCTCGACGTGGGCGGCGGCGCCGCGGCTGATGTCATCACCGCAGCACTTGACGTGGTCAACGCCGACCCCGCGGTGCGAGCCATATTCGTCAACATCTTCGGTGGGATCACCCGCGGCGAGGAGGTGGCCAAGGGGATCGTGGAAGCGCTGGGCCGGGTCGACCTCCGCAGCCCGATCGTCGTCCGCCTCGACGGCACCAACGCCGAGGAAGGGCGCGCCATCTTGGCCGGCCACGAGTCAGACCGGCTGGTGTCGCGGCCGACGATGCTGGATGCGGCCCGGACCGCGGTGGCCCTGGCCGCCGCGGCGAACCCATGAGCATCCTTGTCGACGGGTCGACTCGCGTCCTGGTGCAGGGGCTCACCGGGAGCCAGGGCCGGTTCCACGGCCTGCGCAACCGAGCCTATGGCACCAACGTGGTCGCCGGCGTCACGCCGGGCAAGGGCGGTGCGGATGTGGAGGGGATCCCGGTGTTCGACACCGTCACCGAGGCGGTGGCGGCCACCGGTGCCAATGCCAGCCTGGTGTTCGTGCCGGCCCGGGGCGCCGCTGCTGCGGTGATTGAGGCCGGCGAGGCCGGCGTTGGGTTGGTCGTTTGCATCACCGAGGGCATCCCGCTGCACGACGAGGCTCGCGCCTTCCACCATCTGGCCCGGAACTGCCCAGGCACGCGACTACTCGGGCCGAACTGCCCCGGCGTCATCTCGCCGGGCAAGGCCAACCTGGGCATCACCCCTGGCGCGATCGCCCTGCCCGGCGGGCCGGTCGGCATCGTCAGCCGCTCCGGCACGCTGACCTACCAGGCCCTGCACGAGCTGACCCGCAACGGGATCGGCCAGACGACGTGTGTTGGTATCGGCGGCGACCCCGTGCCCGGTACCGGCTTCATCGACTGCCTGCGCCTTTTCCAGGCCGACCCTGAGACCCGCGCCGTCATCATGATCGGCGAGATCGGGGGGTCCGACGAGGAGGCGGCCGCGACCTTCATTGCCGAGGAGATGGAGAAGCCGGTGGTGGCCTACGTCGCCGGCGTCACCGCCCCTCCGGGGCGGCGGATGGGCCACGCCGGCGCCATCGTGTCGGGGGGCAAGGGCGGCGCGGCGGCGAAGATCGAGGCGCTCGAGGCGGCCGGCGCCACCGTCGTCGGTGACCCCACCGAGTTGGGGTCGAGGATGGCTGAGGTGCTCGCCCGCTTGGGCTAGACGATCACGACCGAGTAGAACCGCGTGGCGGTGGCGAGGGAACTCGGGGTCGCCGGCGTGCAGGCGAAGTCGCCAGTGGCGCCCACCGGGCAGTCGGGCGGCGACAGGGCGTTGGCCGCCGACACCGAGAACGTGTACGTGCCGGCGGCGCTCGGCGTGCCGGAGAGGAGGCCCGTCGGGCTCATCGTTCTCCCGGGCGGGGGCGAACCGACGACCAGCCTGTACGTCGGCGCCGGCGCGAGGTGAGTGCTCATCGCCAGCTGATGGCTGTACCCGGTCCCGACCGTGCCACGGACAGGCGGCACGATGCTCAGGGAGGGCTGGACCCTCCCGGCGGCGTTGTTGCCCCAGCAGAGCGCCGGCGGACCGGAGGTCGGCATGGCGCAGCTGTGGAAGGTGCCGGCGCTGACGTTCAGGAAGGTGCCCGCCGGGGCGACGGCCTGAGCCTCGGAGTTGCGTCCCCAGCAGCGTGGTGCCCACGTCTGCGCCATCAGGCCCGACCGCGTTGTTCCGGCCCCAGCACTCGACGGGCCGGCCGCGACCGGAGCGGATGCCGCACACCGTGAAGTTCCCAGAGTTGATCGAGTAGTAGGTGTCGGCGGGCACGGTGAGCTGCCCGTACTGGTTGGAGCCCCAGCACACGACGGTGCCGTTGGCGCGGAGCCCGCAGGCGTGGCGGATCCCGACGGCCAGCTCCCTGAACGTCTCGGTGGCCGGCATGGTGGACACCTGGCCGGCGTCGTCGGCGCCCCAGCACACCGGCCTGCTGTCAGTGCGGAGGGCGCAGGCGAAGTTGAACCCGGGGGCCACATGCGTGAACGACCCGGTGGGCACGTTGGAAACCTTTCCGTTGGTGTCGCTGCCCCAGCACGCAATGGTGCGGGTGATGGTGACCCCGCAGCCCGTGTTGTAGCCGGCGTTAACTTCGAGGAAGCGCACGCCGGCCGGCGGGTAGGACTGGCCCGGTCCCTCGGCGATGTTGTCGCCCCAGCAGGCTGCGGTGAGGTCTGGCTGGACACCACACGTCATGGACCCGCCGGCGTGACCGACGGCGGGCTCGGGGGTGCGGACGACGCGCCGAAGCCAGCCGCCGGCTCGGCGACCGCCATTAGTAGTCCTGCAACCATCAGCGCGACAGTCGTCGCGACAGTCGTCCCGACACTGCCCAGCCGAATCTTCACAATCGTCCCCCCGGTCGCCTTTGACGACGGTTTAGCTTTAGCTCACGCCGGCCGGCGGAGCAACGGGATCTCAGCCGCCGAGGCGCTCGGGCAGCTCGTCGCGGTACTCCGGAAAGTACCGGGGGATAATGGCGAGGGAGAACTCGGGGAGGATCGACGACGCCGGCTCCCGCTCCATGAGGAAGGCGAACGACTCCCGCACCACCGCCTCGGCCTCGGTATCCTCAAGGCCCCACTCGTCGAGAAGCGCCTGGGGGACGATGACCCGGTGCGACGTTGTCTCGTCACCGGCGGTCACCTCCACGCCGAACTCGTGCGGGCCTGAGGGGGTGATACGGATGCCGTTCACGGGGCCACGGTACCGCCTTCGTGCCGGCGGGCGATCTCGGGCAGACTCGGTGACGATGACCGACATCGCACCAGACATCGCCGACCCCAAGGTGGACGACGGGGACGACGACGAACCGGCCCATTACGCCCGCAACGATGAGCTGCACGCCGCTCGCAGGAAGGGGCGGGCGGTCAAGGCGTTGTGCGGGACGCTGTTCCGTCCTCACGCGGAGCCGAGCAAGCTCCCGGTGTGCGTGGTATGCCAGGAGCTGGCCGCCGCCTGGTCTCGCGGTTAACGGCGCCGGTTCTCAGCGACTTCGGCCGCCTTCGCTGGCCATCGTGAACCCGCCGTAGGCCAGCGCGGCGGCGAGGAGGATGCCGAGGTAGGCGCCCACCGAGAGGTACGACGTCTCGGCGGCCAGTTTCCAGGCCAGCACGCCCAGCACCGCCAGCCCGGCCGCCGGCTGCAGCCGGGCCAGCGCAGGGTTCACCTTCTGGCTGGTGTACCTGGTCAGGATGACCTGGGCGACCATGGCGACGGTGATCAGGAACGCCAGGGTGCCCTGGAGGGAGTTGGGGGTCTGGAGGGCAGTGCGCTTGACCGTGCCGGGGCCGAAGAACCCGGCGACCACGGCGCGGTGCCAGGGGAAGAAGACGAGGCTGAGGATCAGGAAACCGCCGGCGATCACCACGTACTTCTCGCCCTGACTGAGCCTGTTGAACATCTCCCGCTCCGTTGAAAGTCGCCAAACCATGCCACGAAAGGGCGGTACGGTGCTGTGTGATGCGCATCGGCGTCCTCGCCTCCAGCGGCGGGACCAACCTGGAGGCGATCCTGCGGGCCGGGCTGCCCGTGGTGGCCGTTGTGGTCGACCGGCCGTGCGGGGCGACCTCGGTGGCTGAGGCGGCCGGCGTGCCCGCCGAGCTGGTGCAACGAGCTAGCTTCGGCCCCGATTTCGACCGGGCCGGCTACACCGAGGAAGTGGTCGATACCCTCGAGCGCCATGGCGTCGAGCTGGTGGTGATGGCCGGGTTCGGCACCATCCTGGACAAGCAGATCCACGACGCCTATCCCGGTCGCGTCCTCAACACCCATCCGGCCCTGCTGCCGGCCTTCCCCGGCTGGCACGCCGTTGAGGAGGCGCTGGCCTACGGCGTGAAGGTCACGGGTTGTACCGTCCACCTGGCCACCCTCGAAGTCGACGCCGGCCCGATCCTGGCCCAGGAGGCGGTGCCCGTCCTCGACGACGACACCCCCGAGACTCTTCACGAGCGCATCAAGGAAGTCGAGCACCGCTTGTACCCCGAAACCATCAGAAGGTTCATCTCCGCGTGAGGGCCCTGCTCTCCGTCTACGACAAGACCGGCCTGGTTGACTTCGCCCGCGGCCTGTCGCGGCTCGGCTGGGAGCTGGTGTCCAGCGGCGGCACGGCGACTGCCCTGACCGCGGCCGGCGTGGTCTGCACACCGGTGGAGCAGGTCACCGGGAGCCCCGAGATGCTCGGCGGCCGGGTGAAGACCCTGCACCCCGCTATCCACGGCGGCATCCTGGCCGACCGCGACCGCCCCGAGCACCTCGCCGACCTGCTGGCCCAGAACATCGCCGCCATCGGGCTGGTGGTGTGCAACCTGTACCCGTTCCGCTCCGACCCGTCGGTGGAGATGATCGACATCGGCGG
The DNA here is from genome assembly GCA_031370985.1 of Acidimicrobiales bacterium. Classification (GTDB taxonomy): domain Bacteria; phylum Actinomycetota; class Acidimicrobiia; order Acidimicrobiales; family AC-14; genus CADCTB01. The sequence continues at coordinate 1,294 of JANMRJ010000423.1, read as the reverse complement.
GCCGACGATGGTTCGCGCCGCGGCCAAGAACCACGCCCACGTCGGTGTCGTGGTCGACCCGGGCGAGTACGCGGCGGTGCTGGAGGAGCTGGCTCGTGACGGCCTGCTCGGGCCGCAGACCCGCCGGCGCCTGGCCCGCGCTGCGTTCGCCCACACCGCGGCCTACGACGCGGCCATCGTGTCGTGGTTCGACGGGGACACCGGCGTGTTGCCAGCCACGCTCGATGTCCGGCTCGAGCGGGCGCAGGACCTTCGCTATGGCGAGAACCCCCACCAGCAGGGCGCCCGGTACCGCCAGCTCGGGGTGCACAGCTGGTGGGACGATGTCGTCCAGCACGCCGGCCTGCCCCTGTCGTACCTCAACCTGTTCGACGCCGCCGCCGCATGGCAACTGGTGCACGAGATGGGTCCGACGCCGGCAGTCGCCATCATCAAGCACGCCAACCCGTGCGGGGCCGCGGTCGCCGGCGACCTGGCGACGGCCTACCAGTTGGCGTACGAGTGCGACGAGAAGTCGGCATTCGGCGGCATCGTGGCTCTCAACCGTCCGGTCGACGAAGCCACCGCGGCGCACATGGTCGGCGCGGCCCAGGCCGACGTGGTCATCGCCCCCGGCTACGCCTCGGGCACGCTGGAGGCGCTCATCGCCAAGCGCAAGAACACCCGCTTGCTCCAGGCCCCCCCGCCGGGCGAGGACGCACTGCATGTCCGTCAGATCAGCGGCGGATTCCTCGTGCAGGAGCCCTACCGTTTCGCCGCTTCCCGGGGCGACTGGCGGGTGGTCACCAAGGTGGCCCCGACCGAGGAGCAGTGGGCCGACACCGAGCTGGCGTGGAAGCTGGCCGGCTACACCAAGTCGAACGCGGTGGTCCTGGTGGCCGACGGTCAGGCCGTGGGCATCGGCGCCGGCCAGCAAAGCCGGGTCGACGCGGGGGAGATCGCGGCCCGCAAGGCCGCGGGCCGGGCCGATGGCGGCAGCTGCGCCACCGACGCCTTCTACCCCTTCCGCGACGGCCTTGATGCGGCGGTGGTGGCCGGCGCCGCCGTGGTCATCCAGCCCGGCGGCGCCATGCGCGACCAGGAACTGATCGACGCGGCCGACGAGCACGGCCTGGCCATGGTCTTCACCGGCGAGCGGCAGTTCAGGCATTGATGGTTTTCGCACTCACTCGCTTCGCTCCGTTCGTCCGAGCTGACGGTGCTCCGGGTCGCCGGCTGAGCCGGCGCCCCTCCGCCGTCCTTGTTGGCCGGCAGCAGGGGGAGGCCGCCGTTGGCGGCGAGCGCGGCCGCCGGC
>JANMRJ010000366.1:0-2488 GCA_031370985.1 Acidimicrobiales bacterium | reverse complement strand
CCTGGCGCAGCTCGACGAGCACCTCCTCGAAGAACTCCTTCCGGTACGTTCCGTCGGTCAGGACGTACACCGTGAAGTAGAACCCGGAGAACGCGGTGAGGAATCCGGCGACCTGGAGCAGCTCGGAGGTAAGGACGACCGGTCGCCCCCACAGCTGCCGCTCGACAAGTACGTGGACCGGTGCGCCCACCCACCCGGCTGCAGTGTCCGGCGTGACGGTCAACAGGCCGAAACCCACGAAGAACGCCCCGATCATCACACTGACGAACACGATCTGGAGGCCCTGGGTGAACAGCACGACCAGGCCAACGTTGGCCCACTGCCGGCGACCGAGCCGAGGCGTGGTCGCCGGCGAGGCACCGGGCGGCGGCAGTAGTGCGGCCGCCGGCGTGTCACCGACGAGCACGGCCACGTCCGCCCATGACTCGAAGCGGGCCAGGGTACCGACCTCGCGTGGGATGCGGGCCACGACGAACACGATGCCGACGAGGACGAACAGACCCATGGTCACGGCGAGGAATGGCCCGTCGAGCGACGCAGAGATCTGCCAGACCTCGGTGGTCAGGAAGAGGAAGGTGACGAACAGCAACATGAGCGGCAGGGCGCGCACGAGGAGGCCGAGAACGTCGCCGAGCTGGCGCCAGAGGCGGCCTGCGGCCCACCGCGTGATGGGCAGGAGGGCGTAGCTGGTGACGACGTAGATGAGCGCGAGGAGAACGGCGTTGCCGATCAAGGTGTTCAGCGCGGTCAGGCGCTGGCCGCCGGCGAGCAGGTCGAGGACGGGAACGAGGAGCAGGAAGATGGCCAGCTCCGTTCGACCTACCCGGTCGGGACGGGCCAGGGCAGGCCGCTTCCGTGCCGTGTTGACTAGGGCCCACACGCCGAGCAGTGCGCCGAAACTGGCCGCGGCCACCCCGACGTTGACCCACCACGCCCAGCTCCGGAAGTTCAACGCTCCGAGCAGCTCCAGGACAACGACGAGCGTGAGTACGGGCAGTGCCCGGGTGAACACGTCGCGCGTGGCGCTGTAGTCGCCGATGAAGTGGGGAATGCCGCGCGACCGGAACCATCGCTCGACCTCTTGGAGAGGGTCGTCGGTGGCCACAGTCGCCATAGTGTCGCGTGCGTGTGCCGCGGGGTGGACACGGGAGGCACCTTCGCCGACCTGGTGACATCCGACGGGGCGCAGGTAGGCGCCTGATCGCTACAGTTCACGCCACCGTGTGTCCTTCGTCCCCCCTCTTGAGCGAGGGGCGTCCGTGACCAGCGACGCCGGCGAGCGCCTCGCGGCCCAGTTGGGCGCGGTGACCGCGCACGGCTCGTTCAGCGCCAGGCAGACGGCGCCGGTGGACGATCTGCGCCTCGAGGTACAGGGCCTGGGGCCTCTCGCCCTCCCTGTTCCAGACTCGCAGGCCAAGCAGCTGTGCCAGCTCGGCCGGCCGGCCCGCTACGGGCAAGGAGAACAGACGCTGACCGACCCCAAGGTGCGCGACACCTGGGAAATCCCCAAGAGCCGGGTGAAGCTCGACAAGCGCCGGTGGAACAAGACGCTGCTACGCGTGCTCGATGGCCTACGCGACGATCTCGGTCTGCCCTCGAGCTGCGAGCTGAAAGCCGAGTTCCATTCCATGCTCGTGTACGCGCCCGGGCAGTTCTTCGTCCCCCACCAGGACTCGGAGAAGGCCGACGCGATGGTGGGGTCGCTCGTCGTGACGCTGCCGTCGTCGTTCACGGGCGGGGCACTCGTGGTCACCCACGGTGGGCAGACGGCGACGTACCGGTCGACCAAGACATCGCTCAGCTTCGTCGCCTTCTACGCCGACTGCCGCCACCAGGTCCAGCCGGTCAAGTCCGGCTATCGGATAGTGCTGACATACAACCTCATCCTCAGCGGGGACACCTCACCGGTACCCCCGACTGAAGGGCAACCCGGGACCGTCAGCGCGGCGGCCCGTTGCCTGGACGAGCACTTCACCACACCGCGACCGCCTCGTTGGACCGCCGACGCCCCGGCCGCTCCTCCCAGCCGGCTGGTCTACTTGCTCGACCACGAGTACACGGCACGCGGCTTGGACTGGTCTCGGCTCAAAGGCAGCGACGCATGGCGCGTCGCGGTGCTTTGTGGTGCGGCGTCACACACCGACTGCGATGCCGTCCTGGCCCTCGCCGATGTCCACGAGACGTGGAGCTGTATGGAGCCGGCGTGGGAGAGGTCCCGGTACCGCCGGAGCCGGTACGGCAGCTGGGACGACGAGCCGGGGTCCAGCGAGAGTGACTCGCCCCACGAGTACGAGCTGGGCGAGCTGATCGACTCGCGCATCACTCTTGACGGCTGGATCGACCAGTCGGGCCGTCCAGCCGAGGCCATCGTGACGAGCGTCGACGATGCCGAGTTCTGCGCCACCACCCCGTCGGCGGACCTGGAGCCCTACGCCTCCGAGCACGAGGGGTACATGGGAAACTACGGCAACACGATGGACCGCTGGTA
>JANMRJ010001051.1:0-1460 GCA_031370985.1 Acidimicrobiales bacterium | reverse complement strand
TTGCTTGGCCGTGGGCTGGGGGTCTTCGGGAGCTACGCCAAGGTCGTGCTCGTCGACGGCCAGCCGGTCGCCTACGCCCAGTTCGGCCCGCTCTCGGCGTACCCGCGCGCACTCCGCCTGCGCGACCTCTACCCGCAGCTTCCGGACGCACCGCTGCCGGCGGTCATCACCTGCATCGCGACCACCGCGGAAGCCCGTGGCCAGCGACACGCGACCCACCTCGTCGCGGTGATCTGCGACGACCTGGCCGAGCGAGGGTTTGCCGCCGTGGAGGCCTACCCGGAGGCGGGTGCGCGATCGAACGCCACGAGCGCCGCGACGCCCGCGTTCTGGATCGAGGCCGGGTTCCAGCTGGCCGTCGACGATGCTCGGTTCCCCGTGATGCGGCGGGAGCTGGCATGAGACTCGGCTGCCCACCCGTTCGAGTCGCCCGCGGCTCCCAGCTGGGCTTGTTCGAACTGTTCCCACGGCTCGTCCTGGTCCTGGTGACGGCGGCGATGCTGGCGGCCTGCGGCGGCGGCCCTCGAACGACCTCCACGATCCCGCCCGATGCGACCGGCGTGCTGCCCTCGGGGCCAGTGACTGCGACCGAAGCGCCAGGCTCCTCCTCCGCCGGCGGCCCAGCCAGCCTCCCCGCCTCGCCGTCGCCCTCGGCCGGTGCAACCGTCCCCGTCGATCCGAGCCTGCTCGCGGTCCTGCCCGCGACGGTCCGTGGCCTGACTGTTGGTCCGGTCCCGGATCCGACCGGCCTGGGCGACCCGACGCTCGTCGCGAACGTGGCCCGCATCGCGGAAGGGTTCGCGATCGACCCGGCGTCGGGTGACTTCGTCTATGCGTCGGTCATCGCGCTGCGACCCGGCGTCTTCAGCGATGCGTTCTTCCGGTCGTGGCGCGACAGCTTCGACGTTGGCGCCTGCTCCGGCGCGGGCGGCGTCGTCGGTCATGCGGAGGCACAGATCGGTGGCCGCACGGCGTTCATCGGGCGCTGCGCTGGCGGCCTGCTGACCTACCACGTCCGGCTCGACGGTCGCGATGCGATCGTGTCCGTCTCGTCCCTTGGTCAGGCCCACCTCGGCGAGGAGCTGGTCGCCGGGCTGCGGCCATGACGGCCACCGCGGCCGCGCGAGCCCGCGGTCGCGGCAACCGCTGCGCCCTCGCGCGCCTAGCCTCGTTCTTCGTCGCCCGCCGACCCGCCGAGGCCGCGCAGACGGAAGGCGTTGGCGTGCGCCGGGAAGCCTTCGTGGTCGGCCAGCGCGAGCGTCGGCTCGGCCAGCCCGGCCAGGGCCTCCGCTGATAGTCGCGCGGTCGATGTCGAGGTCAGGAAGGTCCGGGCGGTGACGCCGCCGTTGAGCCGGGCGTAGCCGCCGGTCGGCAGGGTGGCCGGGATGCCGATGGTGTAGCTCGACGCGCCGATCGGGGTGTCCTGGCCGAGGAGTGCCTCACCGGCGTAGCGCAGGGCC
>JANMRJ010000341.1:0-8878 GCA_031370985.1 Acidimicrobiales bacterium | reverse complement strand
AGCAGCGGCCGGCGGTGGAGGCGTTCGTGGCCGAGGTCTCGACCCACTCCGACATAGAGCGCCAGTCGTCGGAGGGTCCCGTGAACAAGCGGGGCGTGTTCACCGGCTCCTACGCCGTCAACCCGTTCAACGGGAAGGACGTGCCCATCTACCTGGCCGACTACGTGCTGATGGGCTACGGCACCGGGGCGATCATGGCCGTGCCCGCCGAGGACCAGCGCGACTGGGACTTCGCCGAGGCCGACGACCTGCCCATCGTCCGCACCGTCGCGCCGCCCGAGGGCTGGGTTGGGCAGGCGTACACCGGTGACGGCCCGGCGATCAACAGCCAGTGGCTCGACGGGCTGGAGAAAGCCGAGGCCGTGACCAAGGCCATCGACTGGCTGGAGGAGCAGGGCATCGGCGAGCGCAAGGTCAACTTCCGCCTGCGCGACTGGCTGCTCTCCCGGCAGCGCTACTGGGGCTGCCCGATACCGGTGGTGTACTGCCCCGAGCACGGAGCGGTGCCAGTGCCCGACGACCAGCTGCCGGTGCTGGCGCCCGACGACGTGGAGTTCCGGCCCACCGGCGAGTCGCCGCTGCGCTTCCACGCCGGCTTCCTGCACACCACGTGTCCCACCTGTGGCGGACCGGCCACTCGCGAAACCGACCCCATGGGAACCTTCGTCGACTCGTCGTGGTACTACCTGCGCTTCGCCGACCCCAAGAACACCGAGGCCCCGTTCGACCCGGCCATCGTGGCCAAGTGGCTGCCGGTCGACCAGTACATCGGCGGCATCGAGCACGCCATCCTCCACCTGATGTACGCCCGGTTCTTCACCAAGGCCCAGGCTGACCTGGGCGTGGCCCCCAAGGAGCTGCGCGAGCCGTTCGCCCGGCTGTTCACCCAGGGCATGATCCGTATGGGCGGGTCGAAGATGTCCAAGTCCAAGGGCAACCTGGTGGCGCCGGCCAAGTACTTCGACACCGTCGGCGCCGATGCGCTGCGCCTGTTCCACCTGTTCGTGGGCCCGCCGGCCGACGACGTGGACTGGAGCGAGCAGACCGACGGCGGGCCTTCGGCCACAGACAGCCTGATCGACGGCTGCGCCCGCTTCCTGAACCGGGTGTGGCGGTTGGCCATGGGCGAAGTGGCCACGGTTGCCGGCAGCGTCCCGCCCGCCGGCGACCTGGAGCGGGCCACCCACGCTCTGGTGGCCAAGGTGTCAGACGACTACGACCGCTGGTCGTACAACACCGCGGTGGCGGCCTGCATGGAGTTCACCAACCTGCTGTACAAGCACGTCCAGGCCGGCGGGGTCGACCTCGGCCCTGAGTCGCCGGACGATGCCGTCGACAAGCTGCTGCTGCTGATGGCGCCCATGACGCCCCACGTCACCGCCGAGCTGTGGGAGCGCCGGCACCCGGGCGGGCACATCCACACCGAGGCATGGCCGACCTTCGACCCCGCGCTGGCCTCGGCCCTGACCGAGACGATGGTCGTGCAGGTGAACGGCAAGGTGCGCGACCGCATCGAGGTCGAAGCCGGCATCAACGAGGCCGAGATGGAGCGCCTGGCCCTGGCGTCGGTGAAGGTGCAGGCCGCACTGGAGGGCGCCCTACCCCGCAAGGTGATCGCCCGGCCACCCAAGCTGGTCAACATCGTCCGGTAGGGACTCGCTGTGGAGGTGCCGGCGTTGGTCAGTGAAGGTGGCAGTCCATCGCCGCCGGCCCGTCCATCGACGGTGAGCCGGCTGGGCCCCGACGCCGGCCCGGCTGCCGTCGGCTCGCAGGGCGATGCCGTCCTCGCCGCGCAGGACGGCGGCCGCCACGGTGGCCAGTTCCTCGGAGGTGCCGTCCTTCGGCGCGGCAAGGGCGATCAGGAAGCGGTGCCCGATGGCGCGTCGGCAATGAGCGCGGCCTCGACGCAGTCCAGGTCGGGCACCCATCCCGGCTTGGTGAAGATGGTCACGTCGGGGCCGAGGGCATCGACGACCCCCAGGCCAATGAACCCCTCGGCGCCGGCCCGGGCATGACTTCATCGTCGCCCGCCTTCGGTAGCAGGGCGCTGTATACTTGTGCTGTATGGCTGCGACTCGCACCCAGGTGTACCTCACGGAAGACCAGCGACGCATGATCGACGAGGTCACCAAGGCCGAGGGCGTCACCCTCGCCGAAGTCGTCCGGCGGGCGCTCGACTCCTACCTCAATGCCGAGCGCGACGCGGCGGTCGTCCTGGCTTCCACGTTCGGCGCCGACCCCGGCGCCCAGGCGCCGAGCCGCGACGAGTGGGACCGTGCCTGACATCCTGGTCGACACCGACATCTTTATCGACCACCTCCGTGGCGCCGTCGAGCTGAAGGTGGGCCGCCACCGGCTGCACTATTCCGTTGTGACCCGAGCCGAGCTGTTCGCCGGGGCGACGGGCACCGACGCGGCCGCCCGGGTACTCGCCCCCCTCCGGGAGATCCCCGTCGACCGGGCCATCGCCGAGAGCGCCGGGCGAATCCGGCGCGAAAGCGGTTTGCGGATGCCCGATGCCCTCATCGCCGCCACGGCCATGGAGCGCAATCTCGCTCTCTTCACTCGCAACAAGAAGGACTTCGGGCCTGTCCGGGGCCTTCGGGTCCGCGCCCTGAATTGATGGGGATCGAACCCTGGGAACAGCGGTACCGGGCCGCCTCGCTCAGCTTCCCCCACTGGGGGCGCCACGCGCCCGACCGGCTCGTGCTGTCATCGAACGAGAGCGGGGCGTGGCAGGTCTACGCCTGGGACCGGGTCAGCGGTCTGCGCCGGCAGGTCACCGACGACCCGATCGGCGTGGCCGGCGGGGCTGCGACGCCTGACGGGTCGGGCGTTGTGTGGTTCCACGATGTCACCGGCGACGAGGTGGGGCACTGGCTCGTCGCCCCGTTCGAGGGCGGCGACCCCCGGCCCCTCGCCCCCGGCGTCCCCGACGCCTGGACCACCGGGCTGTGCCTCGGCGACGGCCTCGATGTGGTCGGCACCGCCGACGACGACGGGTTCTCCGTCTACGTCCGGGAGGGTGACGAACCCGCCCGCCTGGTCCACCACCACGCCGAAGTGGTCGATGTCGCCGGCCTGTCCCGCGACTCGACCCTGCTCGCTCTCGCCCATGCCGAGCACGGCGACACCATGCATATGGCCGTCCGGGTGGTCGATGCTCGCACCGGCGATGTCCGGGGCGAGCAGTGGGACGGGGCGGGCCTGGGGCTGGGCGTCGCCGGCTGGTCGCCTGTCGCCGGCGACCAGCGGCTGGCCCTGAGCCAGGAGCGCGACGGGCTGCAGCGGCCGGCGATATGGGACCTGTCGACTGGCGAGCGGCGGGACTACGCCCTCGACCTGCCCGGCGATATCGAGGTCGAGGACTGGTGGCCCGACGCGGCCTCGTTGCTCCTGGTCCACGAGCACGAGGGTCGCAGCAGCCTCCACCGGCTGTTCCTCGGCTCGGGCGTGCTCGAGGTGATCGAGCACCCGGAGGGCACCATCTCCGGCGCCGGCGTGCGCCCCGACGGGGAGGTGTGGTTCAAGCTGGCCAGCGGGGCGGCGCCGGCCACCATCCGCACCCTCGCCGGAGAAGAGGTGACGGCCCCGCCCGGGGAGCGGCCGCCGGGCGGCCGGCCGTTCCGGTCGTGGTCGTTCACCAACCCCGCCGGCCAGCGCATCGGTGGCTTCGTGGCCACGCCGGCCGGCGACGGTCCGTTCCCGGTGGTCATGCTCGTCCACGGCGGGCCGACGTGGGCGTACTCCGACACGTGGATGCCCGACGTCCAGGCGTTCGTCGACCATGGCGTGGCCGTCGCCATGGTCAACTACCGCGGCTCGACGGGCTACGGCACCGCCTTCCGCGACGCGCTCATCGGCAACCCCGGCTTCGGGGAGGTGGAGGATGTCGTCGCCGGCCTCGACGCCCTGGTCGCCGACGGCCTGGTCGACCCGGCCCGGGCCGCCGTCGCCGGCGGATCCTGGGGCGGCTACATCACCCTGCTCGCCCTCGGTCTGCACCCCGAGCGCTGGGTGGCGGCCAGCGCCGCCGTCCCCGTGGCCGACTACGTCACCGCGTTCGCGGATGAGGCGCCGGCGCTGCAAGCCTTCGACCGCACCCTCTTCGGTGGTGGGCCCGACGAGATGGGCGACCTCTACCTCGAGCGGTCGCCGCTCACCTACGTCGACCGGGTCACGGCGCCGGTGCTGGTCATCGCCGGGGACAACGACAGCCGGTGCCCGCTGCAGCAGGTGCTGAACTACGTCGAGGCGCTGCGGGCCCGGGGTGGCACCGTCGACCTCTATCGGTTCGACGCCGGCCACGGGTCGATGGTGATCGACGAGCGGGTCCGCCAGATGCGGGCCGAGCTCGACTTCCTCCTGCCCCGGCTATTCCCCCGGTAGCCGACCTACTCCCCCTGGGTCCGCCTACTCCCCCTGTAGGAAGCGCTCGACCTCGGCGGCCAGCTCGTCGCCGGTGGGCAGCGTGCCCCACCCGGCTTCGGTGGCCTCGGTCTGGCCGGCGGAGCGATCCGCATCCGCGGCGCCGTCGGCCCCGCCCTCGGCGTCGACCTGGGCCTCGAGCTGGCGGACCAGCGCCTGGTGCTGAAGGCTATTGGCGGTGAGCTGCTCGAGGTGCTCGCGGGTGGCCTCGGCCGCGGCAAGCAGGTCGGGTGTTTCCACCCGGATGTCGGTGACGGTGGCCAATCCTTCGAGGAGCTGCACGCTCGCCGCCGGGTACGCCATGGTGGCCGCGTAGTGGGGGACCCGGGCCCAGATGGCGATGGTCGGGATGTCGTCCTGAGCGAGGCGGCGCTCGACCGCGGCCAGGACGCCAGCGGGCACCTCGACGGTGCCGGACACCACGCCGAGCAGGTCGGCCAGCTCGGCGCTGGTGGCGGTGGCGGCCAGCCGGCTGGTGCGGGTGTGAGGGACGCCGGCGGGGAAGGCGCCCATGCCGACGACCATGCGCACGCCGAACGTCGCGGCCAGCTCGGCCACTGCGCCGGCGAAAGCCACCCACTCGTGATCGGGCTCGGGGCCGATGAGGATGAGCAGCGGGTGGCCCTCGGGGTCGTGGGCGGCCAGGATCTCGAGCTTCGGCCAGACCAGATCCGTGTAGACGCCGTCGAGCATGTGCGACACCGGCCGGCGGGAGCGGAAGTCGAGCAAGCGGTCGACGTCGAACGTCGCCACCACCTCGGTGTCCAGGGCCGCCACCAAGGCAGCCGCGGCGCCGGCCCCGCCGAGGCCGGCGTCGATCCAGCCGTCGGAGGCCATGACGAGGACCGGGCGGTCGAGCTCGGGCCGGGCGTGCAGCACGTACAGGTCAGATGCTGCGTCCATACCCCTCACGGTAGCGGTCGGCAGGTGGTTGACTACCTCCGATGACCGATGTCACCGATGCCACATTCTCCCGCGACGTGCTGGACCGTTCCGCTGAGGTCCCTGTCGTGATCGACCTGTGGGCGGAGTGGTGCGGCCCGTGCCGCACGCTGGGCCCGATCATCGAGCGCGTGGTCGCCGAGACCGGCGGCCAGGTGGAGCTAGCCAAGGTCGATGTCGACGCCAACCCGCAGATCTCCGCCAGCTTCCAGGTCCAGTCGATCCCAGCCGTCTACGCCATCTCCAAGGGCAAGGTGGTCGATTCCTTTCTCGGCGCCCTGCCTGAGGCCGCGGTGCGGGAGTTCGTCGCCCGGCTGGTGCCGGCGCCGTCGGAGGCCGACAGTTTGGTTGCCCTCGGCGACGAGGCGTCGCTGCGCCAGGCGTTGGAGCTGGAGGCCGACCATGCCGTCGCAGTCGTCGCCCTCGCCGAGCTGCTGGTCGAGCGGGGCGAGGGCACCGAAGCGCTGGAGTTGCTGAGGCGCGTGCCCGAGACGGCCGAGTCGCGGCGGGTGGCGGCGCTGGCCCGTCTGGGCGGCGAGGGCGCCGCCGGCGACATCGATACCCGCCTGCAGGGACTACTCGACCAGGTCAAGGACGACGACGAGGCCCGCCGGGAGTACGTCGACATCCTGGAGACCCTCGGCGCCACCGACCCCCGCACGCCCCAGTACCGCAAGGCGCTGGCGGCTCGGCTGTACTGACCGATGCCGTACTGAGCCATGCACCTGCGCCGGCACGAGGACCACTGGTTGCTCGTCGGCGGGCCGGTGCCGCCGGGGTCGGCGGCCATCACCATCGGGTCGGTGGTGTCGGTGCGCCGGCGGTACGCGGAGGATCAGCGGTTGCTGCGGCACGAGGCCGAGCACGTGCGGCAGTGGCGGGAGCTGGGCCCGGTGCGGTTCCTGCGGGGCTACCTCGGAGCGTACGTCGGCTGGCGTCGGCAGGGGTTCGGCCACCAGGCCGCCTACCGGCTGATCCCGCTGGAGGTGGCGGCCGAGGAGGCTGCCGAGCGCTCTTGCGCGGATCTCGCCTGAGAAGGTCGCCGGCCAGGATCTGGCCCAGGCTCCCGGGGTGACAGAGCCACGTGCCCGCAACAGGTCGGAGATGACCGGTGCCCGGTCGGAGCGGGTGGCTCAACAGCCGGCACTTCCCCTTCGGGGCTTCATTGACGGCTACGTGGGCTACCGGCAGACGCGTCTCCTGGTCGGGCTGCACCGTGGGCTTCCGTCGCGGCATCTCACCTTCATTGTGAGCATCGACAACCCGATCCGGCTGGTGGCCCAGACCGACCCGACCCAGGCCCCGGCCACCTACGGCACCGTGGTCAGCGGCCTGCGGGCCACGTCGGCCCTGATCGCATCCGGCGGGGACCAGGAGGGGGTGGCGGTCGAGCTCACCCCGCTCGGGTGCCGAGCCCTGCTCGGCTTCCCGGCTTCGGAGATGTGGAACCTGTCGCTCGAGGCCGAGGACGTTCTCGGGCGTGCCGCCGTCGAACTACGGGAACGCCTCCACCTGGCCGGCGGGTGGCCGGCTCGCTTCGCCGCCTGCGACTCCGTGTTCGGCGATCTCTTGGGCGCCACGCGTCCGACCGGAGCCGAGGTGGCTGAGGCGTGGCGGCTGGTCGTGGCGTCGGGCGGTTCACTGCCTGTGGCCGATATCGCCGTCGAGGTGGGCTGGAGCCGCCGTCAGCTCACCCGGCGTTTCACCGGCGAGTTCGGTCTGTCGCCCAAGTTGGCGTCACGGGTGGAGCGGTTCGGGCGGGCCTGCCGGATGCTCCGGGACGCGACGGGGCCGCCCATCGCCGAGGTCGCCGCCGCCTGCGGCTATTACGACCAACCCCACCTCAATCGCGACTTCGTCGAGTTCGCGGGCTGCCCTCCGGGGGAGTGGCGAGCCGAAGAGGTCCCATCCGTCCAAGACCCGGAGGCGCTCGAGCCGTCATCATCGGGACCATGACCCGTACCACTCCAGCCGTCTGGCCCGTCCTCGCCTTCCGCGACGCACGCGCCGCGGCCTCGTTCCTTGTCGATGCCTTCGGCTTCGAGGAGCGTGCGATGTACGCCCGAGACGACGATCCCTCGGTGATCGAGCACGGCGAGCTGCGCTGGCCGCTCGGCGGCGGGGTGATGTTCGGCTCGGCCGGCAAGGACGACTCGGACTTCGGCCGGCGGGAACCGGGCAACGACTCGGTGTACGTGGTGTGCGAGGACGCCGACAGGCTGTTCGAACGGGCCACAGCTGCCGGTGCCGAGGTGGTGCGGGGCCTGAAGGAAGAGGACTACGGCTCCCGGGGATTCACCGTGCGCGACCCCGAGGGCAACCTGTGGAGCTTCGGCACCTACGGCGGCCAGTAGTGGGCGCTCCGAACGTCCGGCGGGCGGTGCCGAGTATCCGCGCCGACGATGTCGACGCAAGCCGGGAGTTCTACGCCGGCTTCCTCGGCTTCGACGTGGCCATGGACCTGGGGTGGATCGTGACGTTCGCTTCGGCGACCAACCCGACGGCCCAGGTCAACGTGTACGGCGCCGGAGGGCCGCCGGCATCGGTGCAGCCGCAGCTGTCCATCGAGGTCGACGATGTCGATGCCCTCCACGCCGAGGCCGTGCGCCGGGGGGTCGAGGTCACCTACCCACTCACCGACGAGGCATGGGGGGTCCGGCGCTTCTTCGTCCGCGACCCAAGCGGCACGGTGATCAACCTGCTGAGCCACCGGGACGGCTCGGCCGGCTAGGCGACTCCAGCTGCGGCGGAGGGGTTCTCACGGCCCCGGCCCGGCGGCTCCGTGGGCTCCCTCGGCCGGATGTCCCACGGATGGCCCTGGCGGAACGGCGTGACCATCGCATAGTCTGGCGGTGCCCGGCGGCGCTTCCCCCCTGAACGGTTCTCCCGTGGGGGTGCGCGCCCGATGGTCGATCTGCTGCAACCCGTGCCGGTCCGGTCGTGGTCCGACCGGCTGGCCGCTCTCCGCGACCTGCCCTGGTCGCGCCGGACGGTGGCCGGCGCCGGCGCGGTGGTGGCGGTCGGCGTCCTGGTCCTCGTCGGCATGTCGTTCCTGGGCGCCGCCTCGCCGGCGCCGACGCTCACCCTGCCGCGGGCCGAGCCGGGATCGGCGCCGGTCGACGGGGCCGGGTCGTCTCCGCCGCCGGCCGGCTCACCGTCAGCGAGCGCACCGCCCAGCACCCTGCCGCCCGTCACGGTGACGGTCCACGTCGCCGGCCACGTCGCCCACCCGGGCGTCTACGCGGTCCCGGCCGGCGCCCGGGTGGCCGACGCAGTGGTCGCCGCCGGCGGGGCGGTCGCCGACGCCGACGTGGAGCAGCTGAACCTGGCGTCGCGGCTGTCCGATGGCGAGCGGGTCTACGTGCCGGCCAAGGGCGAGGCGGCGCCGGCGGTGCTGAAATCGCCGGTGGCCGGCGCCCGCGTGTCCTCCGGCGCCAAGGCCCCCCCCGGCCCGGTGGACCTGAACACCGCCACCGCCGAGCAGCTCGATGCGCTGCCCGGGGTGGGG
>JANMRJ010000316.1:0-3404 GCA_031370985.1 Acidimicrobiales bacterium | reverse complement strand
ACCCAGGCGATGAGCGAGGCCCGGGCGGTGATCGCCGGCCTGGCTGAACCGGCGACCGTCGCGGATCCGATCCTCGCGGATCCGGCGACGCTCGCAGTGCCCGGCAACCTGCCAGCGATCGTGCCGGACCCGCTCGCGACGAACGTGACGATCGTCCGCGGGCCGTGGCCGGTCGGGATCGTCGGGCTCGTCGCGTCGCGCCTGGTCGAGGACCACGGCCGGCCGGCGATCGTCGGAGCCGAGCTCGGCGACGTGATCCGGGCCTCGTGCCGGAGCGACGGCCGGCTCGATCTCGGCGCGACGCTCGACGCCTGCGGACCGCTGTTCCTGCGCCACGGCGGCCACGCCGGCGCCGCGGGCTTCGAGATCGAGGCATCGCGCTGGGCCGAGTTCGTCACGACGTTCGACGCACTGGCCGCCCGATCGGTCCCGGCCGACCCGCGCCTGCCGCTGGCGATCGACTTCGCCGTGCCCGCCCTCGAGATCGACTATGCCCTCCACCGCGACCTGCGCCGACTCGACCCGTGGGGCCAGGGACACCCGGAGCCGCTCCTGATCGTCGAGGGCCTGACCGTGACCCGCGTCCGTGTCGCCGCCGGCGGCCACACCCAGATCACCCTGCGCCGCCGACTCGACGTGCTCGACGGGATCGCCTTCGGGCGCCCGGACCTCGCCGAGACCGTCCAGGCGGGGGATCGCGTCGACGTCGTCGCTCGGCTCACCAGCCGGACCTTCGGCGGATACGAGTCGCTCCAGCTCGACATCCGCGACGTCGCGAGCGCCGGGCTCCACGCGGCGAGCCAGCCGGACGGGACACACGCAGGTGCCGCCCGCGGTGCGACCGCGGTCGCGAGCGCGCCGCCCGCGGGCCGACTGCTGCCGGTGGCAACATGACTCGGCGGGGAGCCCCGGCCCGGCCGCCGGCGCCACGGGACCCCTATGGCATCGGACCCGCCGCCGGGTACGTGGGTCCGGCCCTGGCCGTCCTCGCGCTCGTCGTGATCACGGTGTTCACGGTGAGCCTGATGAACGGCCAGATCCCGTTCGTCAATTTCAAGAACAACAACGGCACGAATGGCAACAACCCGAACGGAGGCCCGACACCGAGCCCGGCCCCGCCGAACGTCGTCATCCCGGATCCCGGGATCGTGTTTCCCGGCTCGATCGTCTACGCCAAGGCCGGGAACATCTGGATCCAGACGGACAAGGACGTCCATCAGCTGACGAACAGCGGCAACGACTCGATGCCGACGTTCTCGGCCAACGGCACGTCGATCTTTTTCGTCCGGGTCGTGCCGGGCGGCGGCAAGTTCGCCCTCGGCGGCAACGGCCGGACCTGGTACGACCTCGAGACCCCCGGCCTGATGCGAATGAACGCCGACGGGACCCGGGTCCAGCGCCTGCTCAACGGCTCGTACGTCCAGGGCGGCAACACCTGGTTCTACTGGCTGCGCCAGCCCGTCCCGAGCCCGGATGGGAAGACCATCACGATGATCTCGGACGGCCCGAACCCGCTCCAGAGCGACATCGTGCTCCACAGCTTCAACATCGCGACCAGGAAGCTCGTCTCGCTGAACCTGCCCGAGTCCCTCCAGCTCGGTCATCAGGATCCCGCCTGGCGCCCCGACGGCCGCTACCTCCTGTATGTCCAGAACGGCCGTGAGCTGACCCGCGGCGCGCCCGAGATCGTCCGCTACGACCCGGCGACAAAGAAGACCCGGGTCCTGACCGGCCCTGGCTATATCCAGCCGGCGTACTCGCCCGACGGGACGTGGATCGCCGCAACGAAGACCGACGCCTTCGGGACCGACGTCGCGATCCTCGACCAGGCGGGCAATGAGGTCCTGCGCGTGACCGACGACGGACACTCCTTCGCCCCGATCTGGTCGCCGGCCGGCAACGCGGTCGCCTTCCTCCACCTCCAGGGGACGATCGTTGACCTCGACATGGCCACGCTCGACGATTCGACCGGGCGCTGGACGGCCGCGGATCCGGTCGCCCTGACCAAGGTGTCCGCGCTCGACGGCACCTCGCGACCGACCTGGTACGCGTCGCCGTCGGAGCTGCCCGCCGCGAGCAGCGGACCGAGCGCCGGATCCTCGGTGGCGGCATCGACGGCGCCTTGACGCCGACACCGGCGCCGAGCGGCACCAGCGACGGAGCGATGACCGACGCGGGCGACGCGTCGTACATCGGCCGGCTGGCGGCCCGATCCGCGGCCACCGGCACGGTCCTGTGCCTCGGCATCGATCCGCACCCGGACGCCTTGCCCGCCGGGTTCAGCCGCGATCTCGGTGGGGTCGAGGCATTCGCCCACCTCATCCTCCAGGCGGCCGGTCCGAGGGCCGCGGCCGTCAAGCCCAATCTCGCCTTCTTCGAGGCCTTCGGGTCGGCGGGAATCGCGGCCCTCGAGCGGCTCCGGGCTGCGGTTCCCTCGAACCTGCCGGTCATCATCGATGCCAAGCGCGGCGACATCGGGACGACGGCCGATCGCCAGGCGGTCGCGCTGTACGACGGCCTCGGCGCAGACGCGATCACCGTCAGCCCGTATCTCGGCGAGGAGGCGGTCGCCCCGCTCCTCGCCCGATCGGATCGCTTCGCCTACGTGCTGTGCCGGACATCCAACCCGGGCGCCAGTGAGCTGCAGGGGCTGGTGGTGCCGGCGGACCCTGAGCTCGACGCGCCGGCGGAGCCTCTCTGGGCCCGAGTTGCGCGCCGGGCCGCGCGCTGGGGACCGGGGGGCACGGTCGGGCTCGTGGTCGGCGCGACGGCGCCCGCCGAGCTCGCGGCGATCCGCCGCCTGGCGCCGGGACTCGCGTTCCTCGTGCCCGGCGTCGGGGCCCAGGGTGGCGACGAGGCCGCGGTCCTGGCCGATGGTCGGGCGACCGCGGCGCCAGCCGGAGCCCGGCCTGGTGGTGGGCTCCTCGTCAATGTGTCGCGCGGGATCGCGGGAGCGGCCGCGGGACGGCCAGGAGCGCCCGACCCGGCAGACCCGGGCGAGGCGATCGCCGCGGCTGCGCGCGACTGGGCCGCCCGCCTGCCCGTGCTACCCTAGCCAGCGCGCGAGCCCCGATCCCGGGGCGCGTCACGGAACCGAGGTCGAGACCAGACAGCATGCCTACCCCCGGGCCGCTAGAACTCGTCATCATCCTGATTGTCGCGCTGTTGATCCTCGGCCCCGGCAAGCTGCCCGAGGTCGGTGCGGCCCTCGGCAAGAGCATCCGCGAGTTCCGCAAGGCCTCGTCGGACATCGCCGAGGCGACTCGCGTCGACACCGCGCCGTTGCCGCCGACCGCCGCTCCCATCGCGACGCCGGTGCAGTCGGTCCCCGTCCCGGAACCGACGGCCGCGGCGGCGCCCATCGCCGCGCCGCCGGCATCCGCGCCCATCGCCGCGCCGCCGGC
>JANMRJ010000280.1:0-13807 GCA_031370985.1 Acidimicrobiales bacterium | reverse complement strand
GCCGGCGGCGGCGGTGCTGGCCGAGCTGCCGGCCACGCTGGAGGCGGCGAGCGCGGCCCCGGCGCCGGCCGTCAAGGCGGCCCCGCCGGCGCCCGACGCCGGGGCCGCGGTGCCGCCGGCCCCGCCTCGGCCGGCGGTGGTCGTCACCGAGGTGGTGTTCACCGCGTCGCCGGTGGCGCCGGTGACGGCGTTGGCGTCGGCGTTGGCGCCCGAGTTCCCGATGGAGTCGGTGTCGCCGAAGGCCCCGGCCGCCCCAGTGCCGCCCGAGGCGCCAGTGGTGCCCGTGTGGGCGGAGTTGCCGTCGACGCTGGCGCTGGTGGCCGTGGCCGAACCGAGGATCCCTGCGTTGCTTGTGCCCGGGGCGGGCGTGTTCATGGCCGTCGGGCTGGAGGTGGCGTCGCCCGTACGCCCGGTGGCGCCGGACTGGCCCGAGGTCGACGACGGGCTGGACGTGGCCGACGAGCTGGCCGGGCCTGTCGTCGGGCTGCCGTTGAGGCCAGCAGAGTTGGTGGCGCTGGCCGAGGCGGCAGCGTCGCCCGAGTCGCCCGAGGAGGCGGTGGGGTCCACGGTGACGGTGTTGGCCCCGCCGTTGCCGCCGCGGGCGTCGCCCGTGGCCACGCTCGAGCCGCCGAGGGCCGCAGAACCAAGGGTCACGACCGGGCCGAGGACCGTGTTCGAGGCGGTGCCGCCGGCGCCCGAGGTCGGGGTGGACCGGCCGCCGGCCGCGCCGGCCCCGCCGCCGCCGGCCACCAGGGTGACGTTGAGCGCGTCGCCGGTGTCGCCCGAGCGGGCGTTGGCGACACCGTTGGCACCGGTGTTGGCGATGGAGTTGGAGTCGCCGCCGGCGGTCGCCGGCCCGGAGCCGCCCGAGCCACCCGAGTTCCCGGAGGTGGCGGGGCCGCCGGTAGCCGTCGCCACGCCCAGGATTCCGTCATTGGTGGCGGACGGGCTGGACGTGGCCCCGCCCGTGGCGCCGGTGGCGCCGGTGGCGCCGGAGTTGGCCGTCGGGTTGGAGGCGGAGCCCGAACGAGCCGCCCCCGTCGTAGCCGAGTTGGTGGCGCTGGCCGAGGCGTCGGCCGAGCCGGAGTCGCCCGAGGATGCGGTGGGTGTAACGGTGACGGTGTTGGCCCCGCCGTTGCCGCCACGGGCGTCGCCGGTGGCGACCGAGGAGCCGGCCCGGGCCACGGCGGCCACCGGGAGGTCACCGGCCCCGCTGGCGACGGTGTTGGTGACCGAGCCGCCGGCGCCGGAGGTGACCGCCGTGTCGCCGCCGGCCCCGCCGGCCCCACCGGTGGATCGGACGGCGGTCAGGTTGGCGGCGTCGCCGGTGTCGCCCGAGCGGGCGTTGGCCAGGGCGTTGGCGCCGGTGTTGGCGATGGAGGTGGCGTTGCCGTCGGCGATGGCGGCGCCGGACTGGCCCGAGGCGCCGGAGCTACCCGAGGAGGCCGGCCCGCCGGCGGCGGTGGCCGAGCCGAGGATGCCTGTGTTACTTGTGCCCGGGGCGGGCGAATTGATGGCCGTCGGCGACGAGGTGGCGGCGCCGGTCGAGCCGGTACCACCCGACCCCCCCGACGTGGCCACCGGGTTCGACACTGCGGCGGAGGTGGCGTCGCCGGTGGCACCCGAGTTCGAGGCGCTGGACTGCGCGGAGGCCGGGCCGCTGTCGCCGCTGGTGGCCGTCGGGGTGACGGTGACCGTGCTGGGCCCACCGTTGCCGCCCGCCGCGGTGCCGGTGGCGACGCTGCTGCCAGCGACGGCATTGACGACCAGCGTGGAGGTCGGGCTGGCCGACACGTTGTTGACGACTGCGCCGCCGGGGCCGGCGAAGGTGGTGGCGGCGCCGGCAGCACCGCCGGCGCCGCCGGAGGAGGTGACGACGGTCAGGTTGGTGACCGTGCCGCTGTTGGCGGTGACGGCGGTGGCGTTGGAGTTTGCCCCGGTGTTGGCCGTCGAGCCGGCGTTGCCGGTGGCGACGGCCTGGCCGGTCGGGCCGGAGTCGCCCGACCCGCCGCTCTGGGCGCCGCCGCCGTTCGCGGTCGCCGAGCCGAGGAGGCCGTCGTTGGTGGCCGACGGGTTGGATGTCGCCGAGCCGGTGGGCCCCGACGGGCCCGAGCCGCCGGAGGTGGCGACCGGGTTGGCGGTCGAGTTGGAGCTGGCCCCGCCCGTGTTGGCGGAGTTCGTAGCGCTCGACTGGGCCGAGGCGCCGGCCGGGGTTCCACCGCCTCCGCCGTTGGCGACCGGGGTGACGTTGAGGGTGGAAGCGCCGCCGTTGCCGCCGTCGGCGTTGGCCGTGGCGATGCTGCTGCCGCCGGTGGCGACGGCGTTGATGGTGCCGCCGCCGATGCCGATGACGGTCTGGGTGGCCGAGCCGCCGGGGCCGGCGATGGCCAGGGCCGAGCCGCCGTTGCCGCCGGCGCCACCCTGTGCGTCGATGCCGGTGGCGTTGCCGCCGCCGCTACCTCCAGAACCGCTGCCGGAGACAGTCGGGTTGACGTTGACGTTGGACGCCCCGCCGTTGCCGCCGCGGGCGTCGGCCGTGGCGATGCTGCTGCCGCCGATCGTGGTGGCAGTGACCGTGCCGCCGCCGATGCCGATGACGGTGTTGGTGGCGTTGCCGCCCGGACCGGAGATGGCCACGGCGTTGCCACCGGCGCCACCGGCGCCGCCGGTCGAGCTGATGTTGGTCACGTTGGTCGCCGCGCCACCCGAGCCCGTGCTGGCCACCGCGGAGGAGTTGGCTCCCGTGTTGGCGACGCTTCCGGCGTTCCCGGTGGCGATCGCGTTCGGGGTGTTCCCGGTCTCCCCGGACGAGCCGCTGGTCGCGGGGCCGGTCGTCTGGCTCGCAGAGCCGACGGGACCGGTGTTGGAAGCCTGAGGAGTCGAAGTGGTGGTGCCGGTCGCGCCCGAGCCACCCGAGGGGCCGGAGTTGGCCTGGGGGCCGGAGCTGGCGGAGGAGTCCGCCGCGCCGGTGCTACCTGCGCCGTTCAATGTGGAGTTGTCAGAGCTGGAGCCGGCGTTGGAACCGCCGGTGATTCCGCTGCCTGCTGTTGGAGATGCGATCACGCCGGAACTTCCACCGCTACCGCCGCCGGCGTTGGCCGTGCTGCGGCTGGTGCCTCCGAGGGCAGTACCACTCACAGGACCTCCGCCGATGGCGATGGCCATGTTCGTGGCACTGCCTGCTGTGCCACCTTGCGTGTCACCACCCACGGCTATCCCATTGGCATATCGGCCTTTGCCGACAGCAATGGCCAGTGTCTCGGCGTTACCGCCACCGAACCCACCGATAGAAGTGCAATCAGCATCGCCACGAATGGCGATACACGTCGACTTTGCATTCTTGCCCTGGCCACCGATCGTCGTCCCGATGGCACTGGAGCCGATGGAGATGATCATGTGGGAGGCGTCGCCACCGAGCGGGCTCCGGTACGGGTTGGTGTTACTGCTGCAACCCGGACCGATGAGCACCTCGAGCAGGTCACCGTGGCCGTTGTCGTCGCGGATCGCCCGGCACTTCCGCCCGTCCGCCGTCCGGGTGAACGTGACGCCCGTGCCGCCGTTGCCGACCGTGTGGCCGCCGTCGGGGTCCTCCGTCACACCAACGCCGCCGGCGTTGTGGGCCGACGTGGTGGCGGGCCCACCGCTCTGGCGGATGGCGGCCGAGACGAGCGAGCTCGTCGACAGCATCCCGCCGGTCGAGCTGCCGACCGCCGGTCCGTTGGTCGGGTCTGGCGTCGGCTGGGCGGTGGTGGTCTGCGGCGGCATCGAGCCTGCGTTCGACGGCTGGCTGTTGGACCCCTGGCCGGTCGACGCATTTGGCGAGGTGCCCGGCGTCGACGGGGAGGTGGTGCTCCTCACGACAGCCCCGCCGGCGGGTGCCGGCACGGTGGTCGAGGTGACCGACTGGAGGATCCATAGCGGCGCGTTCGAACCGCCGCTGCCTACCGAGGCAGCAGTGGTGGGCGGCGACGACGCAACGGTCGTACTGGTGACTGGCCCAATGGTGGTCGGGACCGCGGTGGTTGGGCCAACGGTCGTCGGAACAGTGGCCGGAGCCACCGTCGTCACCGGAGCACTGCTGGCCGCTGTCCCCTGGGATTGGGTACCCGCCGGCGCTGAGGCCGGAGCGGTCTGGGCCGAGGCGGGTCGGGCGTTCAGCACCAGGAAGAGCCCGGCCAGGAGCGCGAAGGCGGCGGCCCACCTCAGGGGCCTCACCACCTCGTTCCCGGCACTGCTGCTCATGGGGCTGAACCGACCGCCTTGGTTTGGGCCGCGGGATGCGGGGCCGTCAGGCCACCGCAGGGACGAGAGAAGTAAACCATCTTCCCGAAGGCCCCGACAAGCACCAATTGGGCCTCTGACCTGCACGTTTATGGCTGTTGGAATGGCTTCGACGGACCAACGGATTGTGTTGGACGGAGCGCTGCTACCTAGCTTCGCCAGTCCAACAGGCCGGATCCCGGTTGTCCACACCTCTTCAGGGCCAGAGAATTTCCGCGGTCACCGGCGCGATGACCCCGTCGCCCTGTTCGTGATGGAGCAGCCGAGCCTCCGATCCAGCCTCCAAAGTGGCCCTGATGGAAAGAGAACCGCCTCCCTCGACGGTCGCCAGCGTTCTGTTGGAACTTGCCGGCCCCCCTGCCGCGAACGACGTCAGGACCAGACGGGGCCGCCCACCGCCGGCCCGGCCGTCGAGCTCGAACGCCCCGGGGCCTCCGGGCAGGAGGGAGAAGGTGGCCTCGCACGCCCGCGCCGCGCACGAGCCGGCGGGGCGGCCGGGGGTCACGATCGTGGTGGCGCGCGACATCGGCAGATAGGCCACCACCAGCTCGTCGACCGTCGCCCCGGCCCCCGTCGCCCGCACCTCCACCCCGCCGGCGGCGATGGTAACGAGCTGGTCCGGCCCCACGTCGACACACCTATCGGGGACCCGGCCCGTCCCCTCTGGCACCGGGCATGCCTCCACCGCGCCGGCACCACCACCACGGCGGACGACCAACCGGGGCGATGCGGCGCGCACGATGACCCGCAGGCCCGACCCGCCGGCGCCGGCCGCGGGCAGGGTCAGGCCCGTCACCCGCAACGTCACCGTGCCGGCGTCGGGCCGCAGGACGGTCGATGTCGGCGCCACCGTCGACGGTGCCGGAGTGACTGTCGAGGTGGTGACCGCCGGCCCGAGCTCCGTACGATCACCGGCGGCGCACGCCCCCGACAGCAACACCACAACGGCCATCGCCACCGCTCCGGCTCGCACCTCCGCAGCGTAGGGCGGGTTGAGTTGTCGGGTGGGCCCGGCTGGGCTCGAACCAGCGACCGACGGATTATGAGTCCGCTGCTCTGACCAACTGAGCTACGGGCCCTCGGACCGCAGCGTTGGACAAGGCTGCGGCCCTGCGCTCCGGGGGTGGGACTCGAACCCACAACAAACGGCTTAACAGGCCGGTGCTCTGCCGATTGAGCTACCCCGGAATCAGCGCCGAGCGTAGCAGCGCCGCGCCCGTCCCATCGCTGGTCTGGCCCGTGCCCCGTGAGACAACGGCGGCAATGGCCGCGAGGTGGAAATGGTCATTGGCATCAACGCCAGTGCAACGGGGTAGACAGTGATCATGAGATTTCGATTGGGATTGGTGACCGGCCTGGCCGGCGGCTATTACCTCGGCGCCCGCGCCGGCCGCGGACGCTATGACCAGATCAACCGCGCCATGGCCAGAGTGCGCAGCACCGAGGCATTCCGATCCGTCGTCGACGACGCCAAGTCGGCGGTCGAGGACGTGGCCGAAAAGGTCACGAACAAAGCCCGCTCGGTGGTCGGCGACGGCGTGGAGAAGGCTCGCTCTGCCGTCCATCTCGGCCACGCCAACGGCCGCCCCATCAACGGCCGCCCCATCAACGGCAGCACTGCGTCATCCGCCACTGGGTCACCCACCACTGGGCCACCCGCCACTGGGCCACCCACCACTGGGCTACCGGGCGACTACTCCTCGTCGAGGTAGTCCCGCAGCTTCTGGCTGCGGATGGGGTGGCGGAGCTTGGCGAGGGTCTTGGCCTCGATCTGGCGGATGCGCTCACGGGTCACCCCGAACTCCCTGCCCACCTCTTCGAGGGTCCGGATCTGCCCGTCTTCGAGCCCGAAGCGCAGCCGGACGACGGCCCGCTCGCGGTCGGTCAGCTCCTCGAGCGCCTCCCCTACCGCCTCCGACAGGAGGGCGCGCGTGGCCGCGTCGGCCGGGGCGATGGCCTGTTGGTCCTCGATGAAATCACCGAGGTGGCTGTCCTCCTCGGAGCCCACCGGCGTCTCCAGTGAGACCGGCTCCTGGGCGATGCGCTGGATCTCGCGCACCCTCGCCGGGGCCATCCCGACCTTTACCGCCACCTCTTCCACCGTCGGCTCACGCCCGATCTCGGAGAGCAGCAGACGCTGCATCCGCAGCACGGTGTTGATGGTTTCGACCATGTGGACGGGGATCCGGATGGTGCGGGCCTGATCCGCGATGGCCCGGGTGATGGCCTGGCGGATCCACCACGTGGCGTAGGTCGAGAACTTGAAACCCTTGGTGTAGTCGAACTTCTCCACGGCCCGAATGAGGCCGAGGTTGCCCTCCTGGATGAGGTCGAGGAACAGCAGACCCCGGCCCATGTACCGCTTGGCGATGGACACGACCAGACGGAGGTTGGCTTCTATGAGCTGCTTCTTGGCCTGGAAGCCGTCGGCCACCAGTCGCTCCAGGGGCTGGCACTGGTGCTCGGGGATCGGGTGGTCCGGCCCGTAGCGGTCCTCCAGCTCGGCGATCTGGGCGACGGCGGTGAGCCCGGCTTCGATGCGCTTGGCCAGGGAGACCTCCTGGGGACCGCTGAGCAGGCTGACCTTGCCGATCTCCTTGAGGTAGGTCCGGACAGGGTCCGAGGATCCGCCGCGGCCGCCGTCGGCCCGCCCCCCGCCGTCATCGGCAGCCTCCGTTGCGGGGCGCCGCGCCGGCCGGGCGACCGCCGGCGGCGCGGGACGAAAGGCACTTGGCAAGGAAGCCGGCATCGTGAGGTGAGGGTGGGGCTCGTCGGGCACCAGGAGGTCGCTGCCGTTCAGCTCGATCTCGCCTTCGTCGAGGTGGATCCCCTCATCGGAGAGGCGCCGGCGGACACCATCGATCAGGTCCTCGCTCAGCTCGACGTGCTTGAGCACGCCCATGACATCGTCGACGCTCAGTGCCCGCCGCGCCCGGCCTTGGGCCAGCAGACGGGTGAACTCCTCCGCTGACACTCCCGCCGGTGGCGTGAGCGCATCACTGCTCTGGCTCATGCTCCCACCTCGAAACGGTCGACGATCCAGCGTACCAACCTGCCCGTGGCCTCAACGCTCGTCACCGGCTCCCGCACCTCCTCCAAGAGCAACTTCAGCCAGGCGACATCCTCGTTGAGCCCGCCCGAGCGCCGGTTGGCCGCCTCGAGCTCGACAATCACCCGCTTGGCCGCCTCGGTCGCCAACCGGGCCAGCACGTCGGTGGCCTCCACCTCGGAGGACTCCACGGCGAGGCGCTGCAACAACGACGCCACCGCGGGCTCAGCCCCGTCCAGCGCCTGGGCCAGCGTGGGCGCCGAGCAAAGCGCCTCGTAGCCGGCCAGCATGATCGGCTCGGAGAACAGCGAGCCGTGCAGCAGCTCAGCGACCTCCTCGGGCCGGTGGACCGCCAACCGGAGGGCCTCCTCCTCGACACTGTGGGGCAGCACGATCCGGCTGCCCTGCTGCGACGCCTGCGACCGCGGCGGGGCCGGCGCCCGGCCCTCGAGAAGGCCCCGCAGCCGGGCCGGCTCGATGCCGGTCCGGTCCGACACCGTCATCACGTACTGGTCGCGCACCAGGTCGCTGGGGTGCTCCCGTACCGCGGCTATGGCCTCCTCGGCGGCTCGGGCCTTGCCGGCCGGCGTGCGCAGGTCGGACCGGTCGAAAAGCCGGTCGAGCCGGAACGTAAGGAACGGCTTGGCCCCCTTGATGGCCGCGGCCAAACCGGCCGGGTCGCGGCTCGACAGCTCCCCCGGGTCGGTACCGGCCGGCAGGTCGGCCACGGCCAGGTCGAGGGCGTAGCGCGTCTCCCACTCGTAGAACCGCTCCGCCGCGGCCTGGCCGGCGTCATCGGCGTCGTAGGCCAACACCAGCCGGCGGGCGAAGTTCTTGAGCACCCGAATGTGCTCGTCAGACAGCGCGGTGCCACAGGTGGCGACACCCGTCGCCACGCCGGCCCGAGCCAGGCCGATCACGTCGGTATAGCCCTCGCACACCACCACCTCGTGGGTGTTGACCACGGCCACCTTGGCCCAGTTCAGCCCGTAGAGCACCCGGCTCTTGGAGTAGAGCGGCGTCTCTGGCGAGTTCTGGTACTTCGGACCTTCTCCGTCGGCCAACCTACGGCCCCCGAACGCCACCGGATCCCCCCGCACGTCGAAGATCGGGAAAAGTACCCGGCCCCGGAAGAAGTCCTGGACCCGGCCGGCCTTGTTCAGGAAGCCCAGCCCGGTGTCCTTGGCCACCTCCGCGGGCAGTTTGAGGGCCCGGCACAGCTCGTCCCAGCCGTCGGGCGCCCACCCGATCCGGTAACTGCGGACCACGTCGCTGTCGTAGCCCCGGGAGCGCAGGTAGTTCCGGGCCCCCTTGGCGTCGTCCCCCGACAACAGGCGCTCGTGGTACCAGTCGACGGCTTTCGACATGGCCTCCACCAGCCGGACCCGACGCTGGCGCTCCTCGGACACCGCGGCGGTGTCGTAGCGGATCTGGATGCCCGAGCGGGCGGCCAGATGCTCGACCGCCTCGGCGAAGGTCAGGTGCTCGACCTCCCGCACGAAGGTGATGACGTCGCCGCCCTTCCCGCAGCCGAAGCAGTAATACAGTCCCTCCTCGGCGTTGATGGAGAACGAGGGCGACTTCTCGGCGTGGAACGGGCACAGCCCCTGCCAGCGCCGGCCCGCCCGCTTGAGGGCAATGTGCTCCCCGGCCACGGCGACGAAGTCCGTCGCCGCCCTCACCCGCTCGATGTCCTCGGCCAGGATGCCCATCTACGGGCGACGGTAGCGGCCCCGCCCTCTCCCCTGCCCCCAGATCAACCCTTGGCCCCGCCGGTGAAGTTCCACTCGGCCAACCGGACGGTGGGCACGTGATAGGTGCCGTCGAACAGCCGGGCGTCGTCGCCCACCCCCAGGACGTTGCCGGGCCGGAGGGCATCGACATAGGACTGGGTGAAGCGCAGGTTGGGCACCCCGCCCACCACCCGGCCGCCCTCGATGAGGAACGTGCCGTTGCGGGTGAGGCCGGTGACCACCTGGGTCTTGGGGTCGAGGATCCGGGTGTACCAGAACTCGGTGACCAGCAGCCCCCGCTCGACGGAGCCGATGAGCTCCTCGGGCGACTGGGTGCCCGGCGCCATGAACAGGTTGGTGGCCACGCCGCCGCTGCCGCCGCCGAAGCCGTGACCGGTGCTCTCCACGCCGGCCTTGACCGCGGAGCGCCGGTCGTGGCACAGGCCCACCGACACCCCGTCGCGCACCAGGTCGACCCGCCGGCGGGGTGTGCCTTCGGCGTCAAAGCCCCGGCTGATGGCCCGGGGGTCGGTGGCGTCGTCCCACAGCCCGACGGCGGGGTCGAGCTGGGCCTCGCCGAGAACCACAAAGGACCGGTCCTCCTCGAACGTACGGGCGTTGTAGCCGTCGCGCAGGAACTCCAACATGTTGGCCAGGCACGCCGGTTCCAACACCACCTCGTACCGGCCTGGTTCCAACTCCAACAGGTCGTCGCCCCGGCGGGCCTTCGCCGCCGCCGTCCGGCCGGCAGTGGCGCCGTCGATGTCCGCCAGCCGGCTGGAGCTCTGCCAGCCCCGCCCGTCGGACCGCTCCGTGCGGTGGATGGCCTCGATGGTCGACGAACTCGACCGGCCGGACAACCGCTGGCCCGCCGAGTTGGCGAATGCGGAGTGCGACCCGTTCGAGTCGACATAGCCGGCTCCCCGGAGCCCGGGACCGGCATCCACGAACTCCTTGACCGCCTGGGCCCGCAGTGCCGGCGCGGCGAAATGGGTGGCCTCGTCGTAGGAGTAGGTAGCCGGCGCCGACGCCGGCGGGGCCAGGCCGGGCCACTCGGGGTCGACGGCCCGCATGGCCGCCGCGGCCAGCGCCCGCTCGACCAGCCGCTCCAGCCCGCCGGCGTCGGGCCGGTCGGTGCTCGCCGACGCCACCCGGCCCCCCACCGACACCCCTATCCGGGCGCCCACGTAGTCATTGGCCACGTTCTGGTGGATGGACGAGTTGGCGAAGCGAGTCAGCGCGGAGCGCCCGGTCGAGCACGCGGCCTCGGCCTCGGCCCGGTCCCCGACCAGCTCCACCAGCCGGTCACACGTCTCCAGCGGGTCGATCACTTGCTCCGCACCCCCACCCGCACGGCCCGGAACCGCCCCGGCACCGCCGGATGCCCGGTGTGCCCGGACTGCTGGGGCTGGCCCTTGCCGCAGTTCGGCGTGCCCCAGAACACCCACTCGTCCTCACCGCCGAGCATGTCCAGCGACGCCCAGAACTGCGGGGTGATGCCGGTGTAGGTCGGGTTCCGCACCATCCGCCCCAACTGGCCACCCTTCACCTCGTAGCCCACCTCGCAGCCGAACTGGAAGTTGAGCCGCTTGTCGTCGATCGACCACGACCGGTTGGTCTCCATGTAGATCCCGTCGTCGGTGGCGGCGGTGATCTCCTCCAGCGACGAGTCGCCGGGCAGGATGCCGACGTTGGTCATCCGTACCATGGGCAGGCGGTTCCACCCGTCGCCCCGCACCATCCCGCCCGGCGCCAGGCCGGCGACGTGCGCCGAGTCCCGCCCCGATAGCACGCCCACCCAGATCCCGTCCTTCACGATGTCGACCCGCTGGGCCGGCGTGCCCTCGTCGTCGTAACCGAACGAGCCCAGGGCGCCATGCAGGGTGGCGTCGGCGGTGATGTTCATCAGCGGCGACCCGTACCTGAATGTGCCCAACTGCGACAGGTCCAGGAAGGAGGTGCCGGCGAAGGCCGCCTCCCACCCCAGGATGCGGTCGAGCTCGATGGCGTGGCCCACCGTCTCATGGATCTGTAGGGCCAGCTGCTCGCGCCCGAGGATGAGGTCGGTCACCCCCGACGGGCACTCCGGCGCCGACAGGAGCGCCACCGCCTCCTCGCCGACCCGCTGGGCGTTTCCCGGAAGGTCGGCCTCACGCACCATTTCGTAGCCTCGGGTGCCCCAGATGCCCCCGATGCCGCCGTAACTCCGGCGCTGGGTCTCCGACTCCCCCACCGCGGTGGCCTCCATGGACGTCCCACACTCAACGAGATGCTGTGAGATGCGGTGCCCCTGGCTCGACACGAACCACTTCTCGGTGTCCCAGGCGTGCATGTGGGCCGACGCCACGCCCACGCCGGCCACCGCCAACATCGCCGCGGTGACAGCGACGAGGAGGTCGCCCCGCTCCGAGAGCGACACCCCGAACGGGTGCTCCGCCCACCCCGAGTCCCAGTGGGCCCGGGCCACGCCGACATCAGCCAGTTCCACCGCCGGCCCCGCCACCACCGCGGACGCCTTGGCGATGGCCGCCGCCTCGTGCCCGGCCGCGGTCGCCGCGGTCACCGACGGGTCGGGCGTAGCGAAGAACCCCCACGACGACCCGATCAGCGCCCGCACCCCCACGCCGGCCGACTCGTTCTGCGCCAGCCGCTCCAGCACCCCGTTCCGGGCGCCCAGCCCCTCGCTGGTACTCACCATGGCCCGGGCGTCGGCATAGGTGGCGCCGGCGTCGAGCGCCCCCTGCACCGCAGCCTCGGCGACATCGAACATGAGTCCAGGGACCCTACCTCCGGGTCGCCCGCCCAACGCGTACGCAAATGGTCGTGAAATCGCCCGTTTCGGGCAAAATCACGACCGTTTCCGTACAGATCGGGAGATCTACGCGATTTCGGCGCTGCCGGCGCCAACTGGTGACGGTCCCCTACCCAGCGCCGCCTACCCGGCGTCGAGGATGGCGTGCGCCGCCGCCAGCCGGGCGATGGGCACCCGGAACGGCGAGCACGACACGTAGTCGAGTCCGGCCTCGGCGAACAGGGCGATCGACTCGGGGTCGCCACCGTGCTCCCCGCACACGCCGAGCTTGAGGCCCGGCTTGGCCTCCCGGCCCCGCTGGGCGGCCAGCTTGACCAGCTCGCCCACGCCGGCGGCGTCGATGGTCT
The DNA here is from genome assembly GCA_031370985.1 of Acidimicrobiales bacterium. GTDB lineage: Bacteria > Actinomycetota > Acidimicrobiia > Acidimicrobiales > AC-14 > CADCTB01. The sequence continues at coordinate 1,585 of JANMRJ010000280.1, read as the reverse complement.
CGAACGGGTTGCGCTTGAGCAGCCCCTCGCCCAGGTACGCCGGCATCAGCCGCGACTCGATGTCGTCCCGGCTGAAGCCGAACGTCATCTGGGTCAGGTCGTTGGTGCCGAAGGAGAAGAAGTCGGCCACCTCGGCGATGTCGCCGGCCCGCAGGGCGGCGCGGGGCGTCTCGATCATGGTGCCGATGGTCACGTCGACCCCCGACGCGGTCACCCCGCTCTCGGCCGCTCGGGCCGCCACGCCGGTGACGGCCCCCTCGACCCACCCCCGGGCCAGCGCCATCTCCTCCTGCCCGACGGTGAGCGGGACCATGATCTCGACGATCGGCGAGCCGCCGGCGGCCACCCGGTCAGCGGCCGCCTCCATGAGCGCCCGCACCTGCATGGCGTACAGGCCTGGCTTGATGACGCCCAGGCGCACGCCCCGCACGCCCAGCATGGGGTTGAACTCGTGCCACGACTCGGCCGCCTTGAGCAGCTTTGCCTCCTCGTCGGTCAGCGAGCCGGTTTTGGCCTCCTTGACCCGCAGCTCCTCGGTGCGGGGCAGGAATTCGTGCAGCGGCGGGTCGAGCAGGCGGATGGTCACGGGCAGGCCGTCCATCGCCTCGAGCACCTCGTAGAAGTCGGCCTTCTGGGCCACCCGGAGCTCCTCCAAGGCGGCGGCCTCATCCGCGGCGTTGTCGGCCAGGATCATGCGCCGGACGATCGGCAGGCGGTCCTCGGCCAGGAACATGTGCTCGGTACGGCACAGGCCGATGCCCTCGGCCCCGAACTCGCGGGCCTTGCGGGCATCGGGGCCGGTGTCGGCGTTGGCCCGCACGGCCATCTTCCCGGCCCGGATCTCATCCGCCCAGCCCAGGATGACGGCGAACTCCGCCGGCGGCTCGGGCGCCACGACGGGAACCTCGCCGATGATCACGTTGCCGGTAGACCCGTCGACAGAGATGACATCGCCCTCGGTGACCGTCACCCCGCCGGCGGTGAAGCTCGCACCTTCTATATGCACGTCGGCAGCGCCGACCACCGCCGGCGTCCCCCACCCCCGGGCCACGACGGCGGCGTGGCTGACCAGCCCGCCTCGCGAGGTCAGGATGCCCTTGGCCACGCTCATGCCGTGCACGTCCTCGGGCGATGTCTCGGTACGGACCAGGATCACGGCCTCGCCCCGCCCGGCGGCCGCCGCCGCGTCATCGGCGGTGAAGTAGGCGCTACCGACAGCGGCGCCCGGCGACGCGTTCAGACCCTTGGCGATGACGACCTCGTCGCCCTTGTAGGCGAACCGGGGGTGCAGCACCTGGTCGAGGTGCTCGGCGGTGACCCGCTGGACGGCCTCGGCGTGGCTCAGGGGCACCATTCCGTCGTCGGTGGTCATGTCGACGGCCATCCGCAGCGCGGCCACGCCACCCCGCTTGCCCGCCCGGGTCTGGAGCATCCAGAGCTTGCCCTGGTCGATGGTGAACTCGGTGTCGCACATATCCTGGTAATGGTGCTCGAGGCGGCCGAAGATGGCCAACAGCTCCCTGTGGATCTTCGGGAACGCATCGGCCAGAGCTGACAGCGGCTCAGTGTTGCGGATGCCGGCCAC
>JANMRJ010000269.1:0-1888 GCA_031370985.1 Acidimicrobiales bacterium | reverse complement strand
CGCCGTCGACCTTTCGGTGACGAAAAGGACCGGCTCGGTCAAGGGGCAGTCTCGAACACGAGACCGGGCGTGTTCTCGAAGATGCCGTCGTTGGAGACGAGGGGGATGGCCAGGCGCAGCGCGGTGGCGGCGATCCATCGGTCGGCGTCGTGCTCACGCTGGCAGAGGGCATGGCCGACGCGCTGGCACGCGACCCGAAGATCGGCGTAGCTACCGATGAGGTCGCTCCCGGAATGAACGATCTCGGTGCGGGCCATCTCTGCCTCCATGCGCCGGAGACGGGCGGCACCCCAGCCCCGCAGCAGTGCCCCGTAGCGCACCTCGGCGACGGTCTGGAAGGAGATGAACTCGATGCGGCCGGCCAGGAGTGGTTCATAGCGGCGGGCGAGGGCCGAGTTGGGCAAGAGACGAGCGCTGTAGACGTCGGTGTCGACGACGACGGGTCCCCGGTTCGGTTGTCCGGCCAACCTCAGCTCAAGACGGCGGCGAGGAAGGCTTCAGCTTCCTCGGGGGTGAGATCCTCGATCACCTGCTCGCCGTAGGGCGGGTGCGGCTTGCCGCGCCGGAGGAGTTCTTCCACGTCGAGCTCGAGGCTCTCGTTCGGGATGGGCTCGGCCTGCGGGGTCGACATCTCGTCGGTGAGTCTACGAGGTGGCGATCCCCACGACCCGACGCTTCCCGCGACGATCTAACGGAGGTGCGATGAGCCAGGACCCAGGCCCGGCAGAGGGAATGGGAGGAATGGGTCCCAGGTGGGCCGCCGACGACCTGGCCGAGCCCACCTTCCAGACCGTCGTGGGCGAGATCGAGGCCGATCAGCAGGCCTGGGCCGGGCGACGACGTCCCCCCGCCCGCTATCGCCAGTGAGCGTTCCGTTGTTCCCGCTGGGCCTGTTCCCCGCCGCCAGTGCGGGGATGATCTTCGACGCCACCAGGTACAGCGGGTAGTTGAACGGGCCGAAGGCGGCCACCGTTCCGACCGGCTCCCGCAGGACGACGGCCGACTTTCCGATGCTGTCGTCCATCCAGTCGCCCGGTATGTACTCCCCGAAGATCTTCCGGACCTCCTCGCGGACGAGCCCCAGCCGCTCGCGGGTGGCCTTGACCTCCGACGCCGCCTGCTCCGGCGTCTTGCCCAGATCGGCGATGATGGCGCCGGTGAAGGTGTCGGGCAATCGGCTAGCCTGACCAGGCAGATCGGGTGGGCGATGCGCCGGGTGTTGCCAGAATGGGGTGGTGCGTGTGTCGAAAAGAAAGACAGCTCGTACGTCGCCTAGCCTAGACCTGAGGCTAAGCGAGCTGGGCCTGAAGAGACGAAATGTGCTTCAATCTGACGCTGTTCTGTGGCGAAAAGTTTGGGTCAAAGAAGCTCAAATAAGAGCAGAGCAGTCTCGGGCAGAGGCGACAAGGATTGCCGAACTTAAGAAGGTATCCGACCCGATCATGCGCCGTAATAGTGCGAAGGCACACCGAGCGCGGTGCCTCCATTGTGGTTCACGGGTACCCATGTCATTGGCATCGGATTGGGCGACTCAGAGCTTCCCCGTGACGCTCGTCTTCAGCTGTAATATCTGCGACAATAGTTGGAGTCAATCGGAGAACCAAAGTCTTCCGGAACCACCACAGATGGTCCTCGCGCAAGCGCTGCAGCGCGAAATTCTTCAGCAACAGCTCGAAGAACTCAAGCTGTTGAGATCGACCACTGCAGAGGTCAACGAGCGGCAGCAGGCGTTGGAGCGAGCCATTGCGCTCACGATGTTCCTCGACAATGGGTAGGTCGCATTGATGTCGGGCTCGTAGCGGTGCGTGCGGGTGACCCCCGACGCAGGTTGTCGCACACCACGATGGCCGGGCATCCGCCCCGCGCCTCGAAGGCGTGGCAGTGGGCG
>JANMRJ010000257.1:0-31480 GCA_031370985.1 Acidimicrobiales bacterium | reverse complement strand
CGGCAACCATCAGCGGCAACCCGATCTCGCGATTCATCACGGTCCGCGTGTCCAAGGCGTCGCTCGGCCAGCCCGGCCCGGGCTGGGGCTTCACGGTCGTGCTGACCGGGCAGGACGGGTTCAGCACGGACAACGACCAGGCCCGCCAGTTCAAGCCGACGCCGCTCGACTTCCAGTTCGGCGTCTGCGCAACGGCCATCGTGGATCCGCATTGCACGGTAGACCCGAACACGGTCCCGAAGCTGATGGACGTCATCGCGCCGCCCGGCGTCAACCAATCCGACGAGCTCGACTACACGCTCCACGCGCCAGTCGTGCTGACCGGGGTGTCGATCCCGTAGTCGTGTCGCCGTGTCGCTGACCGGGGCGCACGGCCGCCCGGCCCGACCACGCGAGCAATGACGCCTTGCGTGAGGACGATCCCCGGCCGACACTTCAAGCAGTGACTCCCGAGACGATCCTGGCCCGGCCGCCGCACTACGCTCGAACGGGCGGATTGCACATCGCGTACCGGGTGATCGGCGAAGGCCCGATCGACCTGGTCCTCGTCGATCAGTGGTTCAGCAATGTCGACGCGATGTGGTCCTTTCCACCCCTTGCCAAGCTGCTGACCGAGCTCGCGTCGTTCAGCCGGCTGATCATCTTCGACAAACGCGGGACCGGCCTCTCGGACCCGATCTCGGTCGATGGACTTCCCACGCTCGAGGAATGGATCGATGACCTCCGAGCCGTCCTCGACGACGTCGGCTCCACGCGGACGGCCCTCCTGTCCGGGATCGGCGCGTCCGTCATGGCCCTCCTGTTCGCGGCGACCTATCCCGATCGGACCTCGTCGCTCGTGCTCGTCGACGGATGCGCCCGGCTGGCCTGGGCAGAGGACTATCCGTGGGGGAACCGGCTCGACTCGCTCCAGAGCGACCTCGAGACGATCCGGTCCAGATGGGGTGTCGACGGAGGGACGATGTCGTTCCTCGCGCCGCAGCTGCTTGCAAATCGACCCCTTGCCGACTCCTACATCCGGTACGAGCGTCAGTCGGCCAGCCCGGGCACCGCGAAGGCCATGATCGGTTGGCTTTACCAGGTCGATGTTCGACACGTCCTGCCCGCGATCCGCGTCCCGACTTTGCTCCTGCACCACGCGGCGTCCACCCGGATCGCGCCCGCTCACGGTCGATACATCGCCGAGCGCGTCGCCGGTGCGCGATTCGTCGAGCTTCCCGGAGCGGTCAACTACACCTGGGCCGGCAACACCGCGCCGATGCTCGCCGAGATCCAGGAATTCCTGACCGGCGGTCGACCCGTCGTCGAGCCCGACCGAGTCCTTGCGACCGTCCTGCTGACGGACATCGTCGATTCGACCCGACACGCCTCCGACATCGGCGATGCCCGCTGGCGGGAGGTGCTCGGCGCGCACGATCGAGCGATCCGGTCCCTTCTGGATCGATTCCGTGGACGCGAGATCAAATCGACCGGTGACGGCTTTCTCGCGACGTTCGACGGTCCGGCTCGCGCCGTCCGCGCAGCGCTCGAGATCCGCGATCTCCTGGGCGTGCAGGGCATCGAGGTCCGCTCCGGGCTGCACACTGGAGAGATCGAGCTCGTTGGCGACGACATTGCCGGGATCGCCGTCCACATCGCGGCCCGGATCAGCTCGCTCGCGGGCCCGGGTGAGGTCCTGACGTCGAGCACCGTGCGCGACCTCGTCGCGGGTTCCGGCATCACGTTCGAAGCGCGCGGATCACACGAGCTCAAGGGCATCGATGAGGAATGGCGGGTGTACGCGGCGAGTGAGCGGCCGTAGGGCGGCGCGCTCGAGAGGGCATGAGTCTTTCGACCATGGGCGGCGGGCGCGAGCGGTAGCATCCAGTCGGTGACTGTCATCCCGGCTGCTCGGCTGTCCACGAGCGCGCGCGAGGATTCGCCCGCGATCGTCGTCGAGGGCCTGTTCAAGCGCTACAGGAAGGCCGATCGCAACGCCGTCGACGGGATCACCTTCGAGGTCGGCGCCGGCGAGTTCTTCGCCCTGCTCGGGCCGAATGGCGCCGGCAAGACGACGACGCTCTCGATCCTGACGACGACCCTGGTCCCGACGGCGGGTCGCGCGTTCATTGATGGGTTCGACGTGGTCGCGGACTCGGCGGCCGTCCGCCAGCGGGTCGGGATCATCTTCCAGCGGCCGAGCCTCGACAAGAACCTGACAGGCGAGGAGAACGTCCGCTTCCACGCCATTCTCTACGGGCTCTACCCGTACGCGCCGGCCTACCGGCTCATGGCGCCGAGCTATCGGCGCCAGGTCGAGGAATGGGCCGAGCTGCTCGAGATCGGCCGGGACATCTTCCGGCCCGTGCGGACGTACTCGGGCGGCATGCTCCGCAAGCTCGAGATCGTCAGGAGCCTCGTCCACCGACCCGCAGTGCTCTTCCTCGACGAACCGACGACCGGTCTCGACGCGCCGAGCCGGCGCGCCCTGTGGGCCTACCTCCGCGACGTCCGCGCGGCGCATGGCACGACGATCGTCCTCACCTCGCATTACCTCGAGGAGGCCGAGCAGGCCGACCGGATCTGCGTGATCGACATGGGCCGGATCGTCGCCACCGGCTCGCCCGCGGAGCTCACGGCGGCCCTCGCGAACGAGTACCTGCTCGTGGACGCGGACGATCGGGCGGCCCTGCGGGTGGAGCTCGAGCGGCTCGGGCGGGCGCCCTCCGGAGACGGGCCGTTCCGGATCGACGTCGGGAGCCGCGAAGCGCACGCGGTCCTGCGCTCCATCGAGACCCCGCTGACGGTTGTCCGGACGCACGCCCCGTCGCTCGAGGACGCCTATCTCGAGATCGTCAGCAGGGCCGAGCTCGGCGCCGAGGCTCGTTCGTCCGAGGACGTCGGGACAGATGTCGCCGCCGGGACGGTCGATGGCTGAGATCGCTGGCCCGCGCGAGGATGTCCGATCCGCCCGTCCCCTCCCCCGCCGGGGGCGGGCCGACCTGTCGGCGATCGCGGTCATCGCCCACCGCGACTTCGTGAAGCTACTCCGCGACCGGACCCGGCTCTTCTCCGAGCTCGCGTTCCCGCTCGTGCTGGTCCTGCTCCTCGGCCCGGCGCTCCAGTCGGGATTCGGCGCCACGTCGGGGGTCGACCTGACCGCCTTCGTCTTCAGCGGGGTCCTCGCCCAGACGCTCTGGCAGTCCGCGACGCTCGGGCTCGTGTCGTTGATCGCCGACCGTGAAGAGGACTTCAGCCAGGAGATCTTCGTGTCGCCCGTGTCGCGCTACGCGATCGTCGCCGGAAAGATCATCGGTGAGGCCCTCGTCGCTCTCCCGACCGGGCTCGGGATCCTCGTCGTCGGGCTGCTGATCGGGGTGCCGTTGTCGCCGCTCGTCATCCTCGCGATGATCCCGGTGTCCCTGATCATCGCGGTCTACGGCGGGGCGTTCGGGCTCCTGATCCTCTCGAACCTGAGGAGCCAGCGCACGGCGACCCAGATCTTCCCATTCCTGCTCCTGCCGCAGTTCTTCCTCGCCGGCGTCTTCAACCCGATCCACGACCTCCCGCTGCCGCTGGCGATCCTGTCGGCGCTGTCGCCGCTGCGCTACGCCGTCGAGCTCATGCGGAACGTGGTCTATGGGCTCCAGCCGGGCGTGGCGGCGCCCGCGATGACCCCGTTGGCGGTCAACGTCGCCGCGATCGTGGTCTCGTTCGTCGCCTTCCTGGTCATCGGGACGGCCCTCTTCGTCCGCGCCGAGCGGAACCGGTAGGAACGTCTCGACTGGCCGACGTTCCGGCGGATGACGACGATCTCGGTCAAACGGCCATTGCCCGCCGGGGTTGACACGAGGACGTCCTTCGTACGACCCGGCCTTCCGGATCGCCGGGCTTCGAACGGTTGGCGGCGTCGGGTAGGCGTTTCTCGATCGTTCATGTGCGCGGTTGGCGATGGCGTCCGCGTGCGCGGCCCCGAGACGCCAGCCGGCGAGATCACGGAGCGCCTGCCCCGGCGCGTCGGGAGCGAACGACACGGGTCCCCGGCCGATCTCGTCGACGACGATGACCGGGACGTCGATATGTCCTACGGAGTGATGAGCTCGACATGGGGGAAGTACGTCCGGTATCGCGTCGCGTCGCGGGTGAGCAGCCGGTAGCCGGCTACCGCGGCGTGGGCCCCGATGAAGAAGTCCGGCAGCGGGGATTGCCGGAGTCCTCCGCTCCGGCGGTAGCGGAGGAACACCTTTCCAGCGAGAAACGCCGCCTCGTACGGGATCTCGTCGCGCCGGTACAGCTCGATCGGCAGCGCATTCTCGACGTCCTCGATCGTCGGGAAGCCGACGGACACCTCGGCATAGACGATCGGGTTGATCACGAGGATCGCCTCGTCGGCGACTCGTTCGAGCGTCGCGCTCGACCAGTCCGCCCACTTCCGGTCGTTGGTCGCGACGTCCAGCAGGACGTTGGCGTCGACGAGCACGGGGGTCATGGTCAGTCGCGGGTCAACGCCATGATCTCGTCGGTTGACATGACCACCTTCCGACCATGGTCGCGCAGTCGCGATACGGCCTTCCGGCCTCGCGATCCGGGCTTGGCCGCTGCGGCTTTCATGATCCGGACCCCGGCCCCGTCGATCGAGAACTCGACTTCGGTGTTCGGGAGGAGTCCGACTTCCTCGCGGATTGCCTGGGGGATCGTGACCTGGCCCTTGGAGGTGATCCGCACGTTCTGCTCCTGACTTCGTCCTCGTTTCTTACGCTGCACAGTAAGACTGACGACCGCGCGGGTCAAGACGCGGCCAGGGACGGCGTCACGATGCTGCCGCGCCTCACAGCGCGTGCCTCGGGCGAGGCCGCCGTTCGGCGGCTCTTCGATGCCTTCCGCATCGACGGGGCACTGATCGCGATTCTCAGGGTTTCGACGAGTCGATCGACGACGCGTCGCTGGCTGCGCGGCTCTCGGCGGCCGTCGACCCGAAGCTCGGCGCCTTCTCGCTCGCCTTCTGAGTTGGTGAGAGTGAGAGGCCCGAGCTGCCTGGATCGCGCCGGCGTGGATGATCGCGACGCCCGGGTCGACCTACCCCTCGCCGGTCGGGGAGCGATCCGATCGGCGGGCGCGCCGTGGGGTCGCCTCCGTTCGGCCTGCCTTTGCTGCTCCGCCCGTTGACGGCCGTCGAGTCCGCTTTCGCGCGGCGGGCTTTGCGGGGACCGCGACGAGCTCCGGATCGGGGTGTGGTCGTGCCCAGACCGGGGTGAGCTCGGTCGTGTCGAAGAGGACCTGGCGGATGATCGAGGCCGGCAGCAGGACCGGTGGACCAACGGGCGCCGCGTCGGGATCGGCCGAGCGGGCAGCCATCGGCGGAAGTGCGCTCGCCCCTCGATCGGACGAGGTCGAACGTCGCGTCAGAAACGGCAATCGTCCGAGGCCGCGAGGCATGGCCACAGCCTACGGTGTGACCTCCGCCCTGTCATTGGTGACTGTGGCGCAAGTGGCTGGTACGTTCGTCAGCGGGTCAGCCAAGGTTCTCAGCCGAAGGTCCAGCGTGTCGGGCTGGTCGTCGACGAGGGACCCGTCGCTCTTCGGGGCTCGTTCCCTCGTCATCGGAAATCTCATGCGCGCTCGGTGTCGGGCCGCTCGATCACGCGAGCAGGTAGCGGGCGACCTCGTTGATGAGGGGCTCGCCGGCCGCGAACCGGCGAACCTGGTCGCCGGCCAGCTCGAACGCCCGGATCGTGCTCGCCGGCGAGTCGCCGGCCATGTGCGGGCTGATCAGGACGTTGGGCAGGCCCCACAGGGCATGATCCGGCGGGAGCGGCTCCGGATCCGTGACGTCGAGGGCGGCCCGGATCCGACCGGCTCGGAGCTCCTCGATGAGCGCGGCGGCGTCGATCGTCCGGCCGCGCCCAGCGTTCACCAGAAGCGCGCCGTCCGGCAGGAGGCCGAGCCGCCGGGCGTCCAGCAGGCCCCGGGTCTCGCCCGTCAGCGGCAGGATGTTCACGAGGATCTCGGCGTCGCGGAGGACCTCGTCGAGATCGGCCAGACCGCGCACGCCGTCGCGCGCGATGCGACCCACACCGACAACCTCGACGCCGAACGGGCGCAGCCGGTCCGAGATCGCAATCCCGATCGACCCGAGGCCGAGGATCACGACGCGCCGGCCGGACAGCTCGGGCGGCTCGATGGCGTCCCACGCGCGTCGCGTCTGGGCGTCGCGGGACTGCACGAGGCCTCGCTGCATCGCCAGGATCGCGCCCACCACCCACTCCGCGAGCGGGGCGTCGTAGACCCCTCGGGCGTTGCAGACCATGACGTGCTCGGGCACCCGTCCGACGAGCCAGTCGACGCCGGCGCTCAGGGTCTGGATGACCCGCAGCCGCCCGCCTCCCCCGGCGAGCAGCTCGAACAGTGGCTCGCGGATCCGCGTGTACGGCACGACAAGGTCGACCTCGGCGAGGTCCGGCACCGGGTCGGGCTCGGGCCGCACGAGCCGGACGTCGACATTTGCGGGCAGCTCGCCCATGTGGACCCGCTCGGTGATGTCCGGCAGGCAGACGACGACCGCATCGGGACGGGCTGCGTCGGGCATGTCGCTGCGACGGCTGTGGTCAGGCGGTCGCGCCTGCTGCGTGCTTCTGAAGGGCGGCGATGATCACCATCGCCTGCTGATGGTCCTTCTCGTTCGGGTGGTCGTGGTCAGCCGTGATGCCGCAATAGACATCGTGGATGGCCTGGCTCATCGTTTCCTGGTCCGCCACGGCCACGCCCCGATCCTGCATCCAGCGGGCCGTGTCGCTGTCGGCCGACAGGTGCATCGCCTCGAGCAGGGACTCTCTCGTCGACATCATTCGCCTCCTGATCAACGTCCGTCGGTGCGTAGCCTACGCCGGTCCGGTGCGGCAGTTGCGATCGACGCGATTGGTCGGGATCGCCGGTCAGACCGTGACCACGACCTTGCCCTGATTGCGGCCCTCGTGGACGTCGCGGAGGGCCGCCGCGATTTCCGCCAGCGGGTAGCGGCGGTCGATCCGCGGCTGGATCGCGCCGTCGGCGATCAGCTGCCTCAGGATCGCGACGTCGTCGGGCTGGAACGGTCGCCAGCCGGGCATCAGCCCGAGGTGCTTGCCGCCCCGCGCGAGGGTGAAGGTGAACGCGGCTGCGAAGAACGACAGGATCCAGACCCCATTCCCGCCCATCGAGATGTACACGCCGCGCGGCTTGAGGGCCTTCCGGTATCCGAAGATCGAGCGGTGAGCGTCGACGTCGATGATCCGATCGTACGGCCCGCTCCTCGTGTAGTCGGTCGTCGTGTAGTCGATGACCTCGTCCGCGCCGAGCGATCGGACAAAGTCCATCTTCTCGGTCCGGCAGACGCCCGTGACCCGCAGGCCGCGGGCCTTTGCCATCTGGACTTCGAAGGGACCGACGTTGCCCGACGCACCGACGACCATGACGCTGTCGCCGGGCTTCAGATCCTGGCCCCAGTACGGCTTCAGGCCCATCACGGCGAGGAGCGCCGCGTGGGGCAGCGTCGCCGCGACCTCGAACGACAGCTCGTCCGGGATCAGCTGGAACGCCCGGTCCGGCGCACAGACGTACTCGGCGAAGGCAGCCATGCCGAAGCGGATCAGGTCCCCGAACACGCGATCGCCGGGCTTGAAGCTCGTTGCTCCCGGCCCAACGGACTCGACCGTCCCCGCGACGTCCACGCCGAGCGTATGGCGTCGTGGACCCCGCAGCCCGAGGAACAGGCGTGCGACCCAGCCTCCCTTCGGGAGCATCCAGTCAAGGTCGGCCCGGTTCACCGAGGCGGCGCGAACCTTCACGAGTACCTGATCGCCGGTCGGGACCGGCGTCTCGACATCGCGCAGTTCGATGACTTCGGGTCCGCCCCAGCGGTCCCGCCATGCGATCTTCATACCCGTGGAAGTATGCCGCCTGCTCCTACCCTGCTTCGACGCGTTCTCATGGGCGTGAACGGGTCTTTGGCTCCGTTACAGTTCGGCGCATGAAGCCACCGATCGACACCTCCGTTGAGGCGCGAGCGCGGCAGCTCGAGGCCTATCGGGTGATGAGGCCTGAGGATCGGTTGCGCCTCGCCGATCAGATGAGCGACGAGGTCCGGTCGCTCGCCCGATCCGGCATCCGGGCACGGCACCCGGGTAACCCGACCGAGGCGGAGGTCGAAGCCGAGCTGGCGCGGATCTTCCTCGGTGCCGATGATGCCGCCGTCGTGACGGCCCGCCACCCGTCTGCGCGACCGTGACCTTCGGCGAGCTGCTGGCGTCGATCTTCGAGCGCCTCGAGCGAGCGGGAATCCCGTACATGGTCACCGGATCGCTCGCGAGCTCCTATCACGGCGAACCGAGGGCGACCCGCGACGTCGACATCGTCATCGACCCGGAACCCGAAGCCCTGGCCGCCCTCGTGGACGATCTCCAAGCGGCTGCCTTCTACGTTGATCGCGATGTCGCGCTCGACGCGCTCGCCCATCGATCGCAGTTCAGCGCGATCGGCCCCGACGCCTCCAAGGTCGACTTCATCATCCGTCGCGATCGGCCCTTCTCGCGCGAGGAGTTCTCGCGGCGGCAACCGGCCGACCTCCTTGGCACCCCCGGCTACTTGACGACGGCAGAAGACCTCGTGCTCGCGAAGCTCGAATGGGCGGCGGCGTCGGGCTCCGATCGACAACTCTCGGACGTCGCGGGCATCCTGGCGATCGCCGGCCCGCTCGACGGCGCCTACATCGAGCGCTGGGCGGTGGTGCTCGGCGTGGCCGACACGTGGCATCGCCTCAGAGACGAGTCTCAGTCCGGTTGAACAAGTGGGTGCGCGCCCGCCGCGCATCACTTCTGTCCAGATGTGGGCAGGATCTCAATCCAGCCCGACCTCATCGAGCGAATCTGTACCCATGTCCCAGACCATCGACAACCTGAGCCTCGATCTGCTCGAATGGATCGGCCCGGGCGAGGCGCCCGTACACCGAGCAAGACCGGCAACGTCGTCCTGACGATCCCGTAGGACGAAGCCATCCTCGTCAGCGAATCGGGCGAAGTGCGCCGGTCTGGCCGATCCGATCGGGTGGTTCAGGCTGCCTCCGGCGCCGGCGCCACGTTGTGGTTCACGTGGAACACGTTGTCGGGGTCCCACACGCGTTTCAGGGCAGCGAGGCGGGCGAGCTTCGCGTCGCCGTAGATCCGGCGCGTCTCCTCGGCGCCGACGTCGCCGTTGCCGTTCGCGTAGCGGCCGAGGCCCTGCTCGGGCTCGGCGATCACCACGGCCCGGCGGCACCAGTCGAGGTTCGCATCGTCGAGTGTCGGGTCGGTCCAGGAGATGTCGGCGCTGACGTCGAACGCCGCGTCGCGCCCCGCGTAGGCGGTGGCGTCCTCCGCCACCCGGCCGATCGCGCCGCCGAGTGCCGTGACCGAGACACTCCCGTCCCCCGGTCCGGTGGCGACGTGCTCGACCAGCTCGTCGATCGCCTCGGTCCGGACGTCGTTCGTGTTGTGGCTCTTGATGAACGATCGGGTGCCCCACGCGAACGCGAGATCATGGGCGGTCTGGACGTCGAGGTACGGCTGGCTGCCGACCGTCGCGGTCAGCGGCTTCGGGCCGACGTGGAGACCGGCCGTGTCGCGCTCGACGTCCTCGGCCGCGCCGCTGTGGTTGTAGCCGATGAGGGCGAGGGGTCGGCCGACGAGCTCGTCGGGGTAGCCCTGATCCGCTCCCGCCTGGTCGATCCCGAAGATGACCGACACGGCGTCGGGCGCGGTCCGGGCGTAGTCGCGGAACATCGTCCAGACGTCCTGGACATGGCTCGCCGGGAACGTGAGGACGCCCCGGTGGAGGTCGGGGCCGAACGGCTGGAGCCGGAACTCGAACGCGGTCGCGATCCCGAAGTTCCAGCCGGCGCCGCGCAGGCCCCAGAAGAGCTCGGGTTCATCGGTCTCGCTCGCGCGGACGAGCCGTCCGTCGGCGGTCGCGATCTCGACGGCGGCGAGGTGGTCGATCGTGAGTCCGAAGTTCCGCTGGAGGCGGCCGACCCCGCCGCCGAGCGTCAGCCCGGCGACGCCGGTGTGGCCGACGACGCCGACCGGACACACGAGTCCGTGCGCCTGGGCGGCGACATCGAGCTCGCCGAGGAGCGCGCCGCCGTTCACCCTGGCGATTCGGGTTCGCGGATCGACCTCGACGCCGCGCATGGACGACAGGTCGACGACCAGGCAGCCCTCGCTGCCCGTCATCCCCGCCAGGCTGTGCCCGCCGGACCGGACCGTGACCTCGAGGTCGTGCTCGCGCGCGAAGCGGACAGCCGTCGCGACCCTCGTGGCCGTCGACGGGCGGACGATGACCGCCGGCCGGCGGTCGTGCAGCGCGTTCCAGAGGCGGCGCGCCTCGTCATACGCCTCGTCGGCGGGCGTGACGATCTCGCCGACCGCTCGGCGGAGCTGATCGAGGTGGCGTGGCGCGATGCGGGCGGTTGCCTCCACCATCCGTCTCCCTCCTGGCCCATGCGTCCGGCCGACCCGCCAGATGGTCGCACGGTCACGATCGCGCGGCGAGCCCAGCCGGGACGCGACGCCCCGACGACCGTCGCGACCCGCTCGGTGCCCTACGTCACCGGGAACCGCGTTGCTCCCCTTGTGGCGAGGAGTCGGCTCGGCCTACGCTCGCCATTGGTACCAATCGATGGCCCGGACCATCGCCAACGGGGACAACCACATGCGAAGCACTCGACGCGGCGGCGTGGCGATCCTGATCTCGATCGCGATCCTCCTTGCCTTCGAAGCCGCGCCCGCCACCGCGCTCACACTCCAGCGGACCTGGTCGGCAAGGCTCGGGTCGAGTGGCTCGATCGGAACGGTCGCGCTCAGTGCGTACACCAGTGGCGCGGGTTCGATCCGGTACGGCCTCAGGGGCCTGCGGGCGAACGCGACCTACGGCGTCCAGATCCGCTACGGCACGTGCGCGAGGCTCGGCTCGGTGGCGGCTCGGCTGGCCGCGGTTCACACTTCGACAACCGGGACGGTGACGCGCACGGACAACCTGCTCTCCGGAACGATGCACTGGATCTGGTTGGCCGCCCGCAAGCCGAACTTCGTCGTCAGGTTCGTGAGCGGGACGTCGATCCGCTGCGGCGATTTCTCGTTTGTCCACGCGACCCGCGTCGCGGTGTCGGGGATTGGCATCGATCTGCCGGTCATCAGGGGGCCGTCCGCGTACCCGCCGTGTCGGGTCGCGATGTACCTCGCGGAGGTTGCCCAGCCTCGTGAGCCCGGGGTCACGTTCATCTACGCGCATGCCAGGACCGGGATGTTCCTGCCGTTGCTGACCAGCTGGCGCAACAACCGCGGCGCGAGCCTGATCGGCCGCACCGTGATGGTCTGGACGAGTGACAGCTACGTCAGCTATTACCGCGTCATCAGGGTCCGTGTGGCCTCGAATGCCATGACCGGCGTCACGTCACTCACGCGTGAGCGCCTGTGGCTCCAGACCTCGACCGGCCCGAACACCACGTACCCGAAGCTCATCGTCGAGGCGTCACGCTACAAGACGGTCAGGACGACGTACGCCGCCTCCCACCCGACGCCGCATCCGGTGAGCTGCTGAGGCAGGGTCAGCCCTGCTCGAACCAGTCGAGCACGCGCAGCGCGCGGAGCGTGTTCCACCGGCTCGGCTTGCCCTCGCCGTCGTCCATCTCGAAGTGGCTCTCGCCCTCGTGGACGTTCTGGAGCGGCCACCGCCCGCGGGGATCCCGGTTGCCTTCGACGACCTCGATCGCCTCCGCGAGGCGCTCGTCGGGCTTGATGTCGGCGGCGCGCAGTGCTCGAGGGCGCGCAGCACGTCGTAGTGGTACCAGTGTGGGAACGAGAAGCGCAGCCAGTTCGGGTCGATCACCCCGCCGGTCGACTTCCGACGGAACAGCCGGCGCTCGAGCATGTATGCCTCGCCGCGGCGGCGAGCCTCGCCGACCTCGGCCGAGCCGCCGATCACCCGTTCGAACTCGAGCAGACCCTCGAGAACATTGATCGTCGTGCCGAACGACGACACCGTCGCGCCGTTCTCGACCTCGCAGTTCCAGCCGCCGTCCGGGAGCTGCTCGCCGAGGAGCCGGTCCACCAGCGGGGTCATGTCCACGCCGAAGGACGCGCCGGTCGCGACGACGTTGCCGTTGATACACGGCTCGACCTCACCCTCGAAGAACCGGTTGGCGGCCCACGGGCTCTCCCACGGCGAGCCGTCTCCCCACGTGACGTGCTCGCGGACCAGCGCAACCGCCCGCCGAGCCTGCTCGCTCTCGGGATCGAGCCCGAAGCGCCGCAGGAGCTCCAGCACGTGGAACGTGTCCGTCCAATCGTGCGACCAGGCCTTGCCTGCCCACAGGCCGTCCGGCGCCTGGACCGCGAGCAGCTGCGCGCCCCAACCCTCCATGGCGATCCGTGCCCGCTCGGCGGCGACGAGGTCGGGCGACTCGTGCGTCAGATCGCGCATCACCTGCCAGCGAATCGCGGGATCGGCGTCGAGCAGCCAATCGATGACGGACATGCCCGCAGGATACGGTTCGGACCGGTGGGTCATCCGGACCCGGGCGATATCCGGACCGTGCGACGTAGGGCTCCGCCGGCGCGCATCATCCACCCGTGGACGGTTCCCCACTCCGCGTCGTCATCGCCGAGGACTCGGCGCTCATCCGCGAGGGAATCGCGCGGCTGATCCAGGAGTCCGGCGGGACGGTCGTCGCCAAGGTCGGCGACGGTCCGTCGTTCATCGAGGCCGTCGTCGCCCATCGTCCGAACGTCTCGGTGGTCGACGTCCGGATGCCGCCCACGCAGCGCGACGAGGGTCTGCGCGCCGCGATCGAGGCGCGGCGGCGCGTGCCGGGCACCCCCGTTCTCGTCCTCAGCCAGTACGTCGAGCGGCAGTACGCGACGGAGCTCCTCGCCGATCGGGCCGGCGGGGTCGGTTACCTCCTGAAGGACCGGGTCGGCGATGTCCGCGACTTCATGGATGCGCTGCGGCGGGTCGCCCGGGGCGGTACGGCGCTCGATCCCGAGGTCGTGGCCCAGCTCATGGTTCGCCACCAGGTCGGAGACCCACTCGGCGCGCTGACGCCGCGCGAGCGAGAGGTCCTTGCGGCCATGGCCGAGGGGCGGACGAACGTCGGGATCTCGGTCCTGCTCGGGATCAGCGAGGGCGCGACCGAGAAGCACATCAGCAACATCTTCGGCAAGCTCGAGCTTCCGGATTCGCAGAACGATCACCGCCGCGTGCTCGCGGTCCTCGCCTGGCTGGGCTCCTAGCCGGACGGCAGCGCCCAGGCGGTCACCGGCAGCGTCGCGCGGACGAGGGTCGGACCGCCCGCCGGGCTGGACACGGTCAGCGACCCGTCGACACCTTCGACCCTGCCGGCGAGGCCTGCGAGGCCGCCGCCCGGCTGGACCGAGGCGCCGCCCGCCCCGTCATCCCAGACCTCCACGACCAGGTTCGGGCCCTCCTTCCGGCAGCGCACCTCGCAGCTCCGGGCACCACTGTGCTTCGCGACGTTCGCGAGCGCCTCGGCGACCACGAAGTACGCCGCGCGCTCGACTGCCGCCGGCAGGCGTTCGCCGGTCGGCAGCTCGCTCCGGACGCTCGTCGGCACGGGACCCACCCCGGCGATCGAGCTCAGGGCCGCCACCAGGCCGCGGTCGATCAGGATCGACGGCGCGATCCCACGCACGAGGTTGCGCAGCTCCGCGAGGGCCTGCCGTGCCTGCTCCTGGCCCTCGAGGACGAGCTGCCTTGCGGCTACCGGATCGGTGTCGATCCGCTCGCTGGCGAGCCCGAGATCGAGCGTGAGCATCACGAGGCGCTGCTGGGCGCCATCGTGGAGGTCGCGCTCGATCCGGTGCAGCTCGCTCGCCTCGACGTCGATGATCGCCGAGCGACTCTCCTTGAGCGTCGCGACCTGGCGCCGGAGCTCGCGACTCTCCGAGGTGCAGATCAATCCGGCGACCAGTCCGCGGTGAAGCGTGACGACGAGCTGCGACAGGGACGCGGCGACCGGCAGCAACGCCGCGCCGACGACGACGCGAACAACGATCGGTAGCAGGTCGTGGCCGGCGAAGGCTCCAAGGAAGTCGGGCAGGCTCCTGCCGCTGACCGCGTCGTACCAGAGCGGCGTCGTCAGGAACCAGAGTGGCAGCGCCCAGACGAACAGGACGAGGACGAACTCGATGATCGCGAGCGGGAAGTTGACCCCGACATAGAGCACGTCACGCCAGCGGCTCTCATCGGCGAACTCGGCGCGCACGATCGCGAGGATGCCGCCGCGAAGCGGGCGATACGGGTGGGCGAGGAGGCGTTCCCGGCTTCCGAACGCGACCCTCCGCCGTTCCAGCCGGGCGACGACACGCGAGGTCTCGATCCCGATGGCGATGAGCAGCACGCCGATGCCTGCGACGAGGGTGGCGAACCCGGCCGATGCCAACGAGACCACGATGGCGAACGCGAACACCCCCACGATGAAGCCCAGCCCGATCGCGGCGTTCGCGTACCAGGTGGCCGGGTGGATCGGGGACAGCAGGAAGGCCCGGATCGGGTTTCGCGCTCGGCGGGCCAGCCCGAGCGGGCCGACCGAGTTGGGATCTTCCGGGTCGGGACGCAGGAACCCCGACGAAGCGAAGGTCGCTCCGTCGGGGATCCGGGCCGACACCAGCCCGGTCAGGATGAGCAGCAGTCCGACGAGGAGGACTGCACCGCCGATCACGACTTGGTCGGCTCGCGTCGCACGGCGCTGGCCACGAGGAGCGCACCGATCCCGAGGATGAACGCCGGCCACAGGAACCGACCATGGTCCGCCCAATCCGGCAGCACGGTGTCAACGAGGGCCAGGGCTCCGAACAGGATCAGGACGATCCCGACGATCGTCGTCAGGCGGCCGGTGTCGCGTGGCACGTGACGGTGCTCGACCGGCGTCGCGTGCCAGCCGGCGGGCGCCGGGCCGGTCGCCGCGCCGACCGCCGGGGCGCCGATCGTCCCGTCGGCAGTGGGATCGCTCGGGGACGTTCCGATGACAGGTCCTCCGGCCGGCTCGAGCGGCACGATGATCGCCATGACGATGTACATCACGAGACCGAAGCCGCCGAAGAAGACGGACAGGACCCAGAGGACCCGCACGAGGGTCGGGTCGAGGTCGAAGCGCTCGGCCACACCCGCGGCGACGCCGGCGAGGATCCGGTCGTGCTGGCAACGATAGAGACGGCGGTTCACTTGCATCCTCCGATCGGATTGATCGCGACGTTCCCGAGATTGACGTCGACGGTGAGGTCGGCGCGGTGAGCGGCCGACGGGTAGGTCGGGCTCTGCCAGTCGGTGCCCGGCTGCTGCCGGCCGTCGACCGTGATCCCACTGAGCGCCCCCGTGTGGTGAACCCGCACGCCGAGCTCGCTCGGGACGCACACCTCGAGCAGGCCGGCATTCACCTTCATCGAACCAACGATGTCGGACGTCGGCCCGAGCCGGAACGTCAACTTCCCGGCGTTGACGGCCGCCGACAGGCTCGTCACGACGGCCTCCGACAGGTCGACCATCGTCTCGGCGGCATTGGTCGTCATGGCCAGGTGGCCGACGGTGGCTCCGGCCAGTCCGATCCGCCCCTGGCCGGCGTTCACGACGAAGACAAGGTCGTCGATCGGTGTCGTCGGCAGGGAGAGGCGCCACTCGTCGCGGCCGAGGCCATGAGGTGCAAGCCATCCGTCCGGCCGCCGTCGATCGACAGCGACCGGCTCGTCGCATCGATGACCGCCGCCCGGCCCGAGGTACTGCCGTCGGCGAAGTGCCATGCGCTGCCCGCGGCCGTCGTCACGTCGACCGCCCCGCAGCCGGTCGTGACGCTGATCCGGGCGGGGCCATCGAAGACACCGTCGTGCGCCGACACGGTGGTCGCTGGCCCGCTCGCCCCGCAATCAACCGCGATGCGCGGAACGATCGCGAACCCGCCACCAAGCACGAGACCCGGCAGCGCGGCGGCGAGCATCCCGCCCGGCAGGCTGAAGCGCGTCCGGCGGAGGACGATGCCGGCCCCGATCGCGACGAGCGCAACCGGCCACAACCGGAGCCCATCGGCGATCGAGCCCGAATCGAGTCCGCCGACGTCGGCGGCCACGAGGACGCCGCCGATCGCGGCGAGAAAGACCCCCCAGTACAGAAATCGGCGGTTGACCCGCATGCTGATCCGTCCCTTCACCCGCCACGATCTCATGAGATCGCGACGGTGTTGACGCTGGTTCCGCGCCCTCCCGGCACGCCAGCCGCCTCGGCTCTGTCCGAGCGGACCTGTCGATGCCTGATGTCTCCATCCTGCGAGCCCCGCCGCCGAGCACCCAGCCGGCCACCCGGCATCTTCGCGGTGGGGTTAGCCCCACCGGGCGACGAGGACCGGGACCTCGCGCCTTGAGGATTCCTGGATCTGACCAAAGCTCACGCTGGGCCCAGGAGCCACTCCACCGCGGCGTCCACGTGAATCCGGGCCGTGTTGAGCACGGGCACGCCCGCGCACGTCGGCTCCGTCAGGATGAGGGCGAGCTCCGTGCCGCCGAGGACGACGCCATCGATCCGGTCGCGATCCCGCATCGCGGCCACGACCGCGCTCAGCGCGGCTCGACTCTCGTCGCGGACGATGCCCTGGACAAGTTCGCCGAAATAGATCCCGTGGACGAGTTCGCGCTCGTCGGGAGTCGGCACGATGACGTCGAGGCCGGCCGGAGCGAAACGGGTCGGATACAGATCGGACTCCATGACGAAGCTCGTTCCGAGCAGGCCGAGCCGGCGATGGCCGACGCTCGTCGCCGCGTCACGGGCCACATCGACGATGTGGATCATCGGGATGGATGGCGGCGGTTCGATCTGGTCGAAGGCGAGATGCGACGCGTTCGACGCAAGCAACGCCCGCCGGCACCCAGCCGACGCGAGCGCAGCGACCGCCGGGCCGAGGTCCCGCCCCACGGCGCGGAAGTCGCGTGTCGCTAGATTCTCGAACACGCGGCCCGCCTCGATGCTGTTGATGACGACCCGCGGATAGCTCCCGTCGGGCCGGCGACGACGCCAGGTGGCGACGAGCGACCGGTAGTAGTCAACGGTCGACTCCGGTCCGGTCCCACCGACGATCCCGAGCACCCGCTCCTGGCCCGAGGCATCGTTCATCCCGTGATCATCGTCGACCGGGAGTCGAGTCGCTTGTCGAGCGGGATCCCACCCGGTAGCGGCGCCAACGTCCGCCGCGCCGCCGCGGGGCCGTGTGCCTGGCCCTATTCATTCCGGGGAACGGCCTGGCTCTCGAAGACATGCGCGAGGTCCTCCAATGGTCCTGAATGACTCGACCACCCTGGTGTCCCAGGTCGAAGATGTCGCCGGCCCGTGGCATCATCGGTTAGGGTCTTGATCGACATTGACCGGCAGATCAGGAGGTTTCGATGGTCGAGGTCCTGCTGTTCCACCACGCCCAGGGGCTGACTCCCGGTGTCGTTGCCTTCGCCGACGAGCTGCGGGCCGCCGGGCACACCGTGCACACGCCCGACCTGTTCGACGGACGAACGTTCGAGTCGATCCCTGCGGGAATGGCCTTCATCGAGGAGACGGGCTTCAATGACCTCCGCGCGCGCGGCGTCCGCACGGCCGACGACCTGCCCGCCGAGCTCGTTTACGCCGGCTTCTCGTTCGGCGTGACGATCGCCCAGCAGCTCGCCCAGACGCGGGCGGGTGCCCGTGGGGCCCTGCTCTTCTACTCGGCGGTTCCGATCAGCGGTGAGTGGGCGTTCGGACCGTGGCCAGACGGCGTTCCGGTCCAGATCCACGGCATGGACAACGACCCGTATTTCGTCGGCGAGGGCGACATCGACGCCGCGCGCGAGATCGTCGAGAAGGTCGACGACGCGGAGCTCTTCCTGTACCCGGGCGACCAGCACTACTTCGCCGACAGCTCGCTCCCGTCGTATGACCCGGAGGCGACGGCCCTGCTCACCAAGCGAGTGCTCGAATTCCTGTCGCGGATCTGACGCCGGGACCCGAGCACGATCCGCTACAAGGTCCGGCCGGACCGGGCCGACCCGAACGAGGGGCTCGTGAAGGCCGTCTACGAGCAGCTCGCTCGTGAGCGCCCGGAGGGCCTGCACTACGGAACCTTCAGGCTGCCGGACTGCGTGAGCTTCATGCACATCGTGATCGACAGCGACCAGCCGGGTCGCATTCTCAACGAGGTCTCGGGATTCAAGGCGTTCGTGACGGACATCGAGAGCCGCTGCGACGAGCCCTCGGTCGCGACCGAGCTGACGCTCTTCGGTTTCTTCGCCGTCGGGCCCTGAGACTCGAACGGCGCGGCGACGCCGCGAAGGACGGTCCCGCCAGAGCGCAGGCGTCAGGGCGCAGGGGTTGAGTAGTCGTACGACTCAATTTGGCCCGCGGCCTGCGGGGTGCCGCCGGAATTGCGACCGATCGCCTCGTGCCGGAGGCGATTCTGAGTCGCAGGACGACTCACCCTGGCCCTCGGTCGATCGTCGCGTGCCTCGCGGCGTATCCTCGCGATCGCATGTCGTCCCTGCTCTATCGTGGCCTCGGAGATCATCGCTCCATCTCGGTGTCGAGTCTCGGCCTTCCGGATCCTGCCCGCCGACGCGTGGGATCCCTGTCCTAGACTTCGCCCATGTCCATTCGCCGCTTCTACGATCGCTGGCCCCAGTACAACCGCCGCCTGACCGAGGTCGTCGGGGCGATGACCGACGAGCAGCTCGCGATCCGGCCGTCACCCGACGGGTTGCCGATCTGGGCCACGGTCGGCCACACAGCGGGGACCCGGCCGTACTGGCTCTGCGATGTCCTGGGTGAACCCGGCCGACAGGCGACGCCGTGGCCAGATCCGCTCAGCGACGGCTGGGAAGACGACCTCGACCATCCACGGGGTTCCGCCGAGCTCGTGGCCGCACTGGATACGACGTGGGCCATTATCGAGGGCTGCCTCGATCGCTGGACGCCCGAGGAGCTCGACCAGACGGTCGAACGGCGCTACGCCGACCAGGTCCAGGTCCACTCTCGCGCCTCGATCCTGCAGCGGATGCTGACCCACGATGCCTACCACTGCGGAGAGTTGTCGCAGACGCTCGGGATCCACCGCCTGCCCCAGATCGATCTCTGGCGGCCGGACTGATCGGCGCCGAAATTCACCGCGGGCGAACGAGGTGAACCGGGACGCGACCGTGTGACAATCGGCTCATCGCGCAGGGAGAACACAGCGGTGCGTGAGCATCATGTGGCAAGGCCGATCTCCGACTCGGCGAGGTCACTGCTCTGGGGCGGCCTGATCGGCCCGGTCCTGTTCGTGACCGTCTTCGTTGTTCTCGGAGCGGTCCGGCCAGGCTACGAGCCGCTCCGCCACCAGGTCAGCTACCTCAGCCTCGGGGATGGCGGCTGGATCCAGGCGGCGAGCTTCATCGTGACGGGCGTCCTCGTCTTCGCGTTCGCCGTCGGACTTCGCCGCGTCCTGACGGGCGGTGTCGGGTCGGTCGGAACTTCGGTCGCGGTTGGCGTTGCCGGGGCCGGCCTGCTCATCGCCGGCGTCTTCCCGACGACGCCCGCGTTCGGATTCCCGCCGGGCACACCGAACGCGTTTCCCGGGGACATCCCTCCTTCGGCATACGTCCACGTTGTCGGTGCGGTCGCCTTCTTCGGCGGACTGATCGCGGCCCCGCTCGTCATGGCCCGGCGATTCCGGCGAACCGGCGAGCGCGGATGGGCGGCGATCTCGATCCTGTCGGCCGGCGCCGTGTTCCTCTTCTTCGTCGGCTCGTCGGCTGATCCGTCCGGCCAGCCGTTCGCGCCGGCATGGGCGGGACTCCTCCAGCGGCTGGCAATCATGGCGGGGCTCGGTTGGATGGCGGTCATCGCCGGATCGATCCTGCGCGGCCAATCGTCGTGAGCGTCAGGCCCGGGACCGGGCCGGAATTCGATGTCGTGGTCGTTGGTGCGGGTGCCGCCGGTTCGGTGGTCTCGCGGCGGCTCGCCGGGGCGGGTCCCCGGGGCAAGCTCGTCTTGACGCTCGGATGGCGCGCCGGGCGAAGAGCGCCGCGACCCTCCGCGGCAGCCCGGCGGGCCGCTATCATCGCTCGGCTAGACGCCAGCGCCGGGGCGCGTCGAGCGGAGGGAGAGCTCGCGCGTGTCGGGTCTTCGTGTCTACGGAGAGTTGCTCCGCAATCGACCGCTCATGCGGCTGTTGCTCGGCGAGATGGTCAGCGGGTTCGGCGACTGGCTGTATATCGTCGCGATCTTCGTCGTGATCTACCGGGAATCCGGCAACGCGGCCCTCGTCGGCGCGTTCGGTGCCGTGCGGCTGTTGCCGTATGTGTTCCTGTCGGTGCCGGCCGGGATCATCGCGGACCGCTTCGACCGGCGGCTCGTCCTCCTGGTCTCGGACCTCTACCGCTGCTCCCTGATGGTCGTCATGGCCATCCTGGTTGCGATCAACGGTCCGACCCTCCTGATCGCCGCGTTCGCGATCTGCGCCGCCGGCGGCTCTGCATTCTTCTACCCGGCGATGGGCGCATATCTCCCGGCGCTCGCCCGCGACGAGCAGCAGCTCGGGCCGGCGAACAGCGCGTGGGCAAGCATCCAGAACATCAGCTTCATCGTCGGCCCGGCCATCGCCGGGATCGTGCTGGCGATCGGAAGCGTGCTCATTGCGTTCGTCCTCAATGCCCTCTCGTTCCTGTTCATTGCTGCGATCCTGTGGTCCCTGCCGCCGTCGCGGGCCGGCCACGCAGTCGGAGAACAATCAGCCGCTGGCGCGGACGCCGAGCCCGTGCCGACCACGACCGCCACCGGCGACGGCGCGGCGCCGGCAATCGCGCCCCCCGCGGTGCCGGCCACCACCGGCCTCCAGCTCCGGCCGTTGGCAGGCCTCACGATTGTCCAACTCATGGCGGGCTACCTCGGCGGCGGGCTGCAGGTGATCACGGTCATCCTCGCGATCAACGTCCTGAACGCGGGCGAGGAGGCCAACGGCTACCTGAATGCCGCGATCGGCGTCGGCGGGCTGATCGGCGGGATCGCCG
Source organism: Acidimicrobiales bacterium (assembly GCA_031370985.1). GTDB lineage: Bacteria > Actinomycetota > Acidimicrobiia > Acidimicrobiales > AC-14 > CADCTB01. The sequence continues at coordinate 10,424 of JANMRJ010000257.1, read as the reverse complement.
CGGGAGCGCTCGTCCTCCGCCGCCGGCTCGGGGCGCCGCTGTTCGCAGGCGCCGTGATCACGGGCGTCGGGACCATCGCCCTCGGGGCCGTGACGACCCTGCCGGCCGCCCTCATGGCGATCGGGGTGCTGGCGGCCGGCGCGCTGATCATCGACGTCGTCGGGACGACGGTCTTCCAGCGCCTGGTCCCCGACGAGATGCGCGGTCGGGGCGTAGGCGTCCTCGGCGCGATCACGACCGTCACCGGTGCGGCCGGGGCCTTCCTCATGCCGGTCTTCCTGACCACGTTCGGGCCGTTCACCTCGCTCGGCGCGGCCGGGGTTGCGACGATCGTCTTCACGCTGGTCGGCCTGGTGCTGATCGGCGGCGCGGCGGACCGGGCACCGACGCCGTACGAGGCGACGATCGCCCGGATCATCACCTTGCCGCTGTTCACGGGTGTCCCACGTTCGCGCCTCGAGACCGCCATGCGGCACGTGACCGAGGTCCCGGTTACGGCGGGCACGGCGGTCGTGCGGCAGGGCGAGCCGGCCGACCGGTTCTACATCGTCGACTCGGGCACATTCACGGTCAGCCAGATCGGCGATTCGGGTGACGAGGTCGTGCTCCGGACGCTCGGCTCGGATGACGTGTTCGGCGAGCTCGGGCTGCTGAACCGCACGGCCCGAACGGCCACCGTCACGGCCGAGGCCGACGGGCTGCTGCTCGCGCTCGAGCGTGACGACTTCCTGACCCTGGTCGGGGCCGCCGGTCCGCTTCGCGGCCGACTCCTCGGCCTGTACGGCGGCGCGACCGGAGGCCGTTGAGCTGCGCTCGGTTCAGCGCCCCGACAGCACCCGGCGGATGTTCGCGACGGTCTGCTCGAAGACGCGGGTCACCTCCGTGCCATCGGCGTCGTCGCGGGTGTGGAGGCGGACTGTCACGCTCGCGGTATTCGCGGTGCCCTCGCTGACCTCGATCGATCCGCCGTAAGCGTGCTCCGGTCGCCCCCACTCGATGTGACGCGTTGCGCGATCGGCGAGGAAGCCCGCGTCGGGCGCGCCGTCCCGCGCTGCCAGGTCAGCGTCGACGTCGAGCTCGCCCTCGACGGCAATGGACTCCTCGAGGCGGACCGTGGCAACCCATTCCGGCAGGCGGACCGGATCCGACAGGAAGTCGAAGGCGGTGTCGGCCGAGGTCAGGACGAGGAACGTCTTCTCGAGATCGGGCAGGATCGTGCTCCTTTGCGTCAGCCTAGCGGAGCGTGACGCGGCCCGGCGCGCGAACTCGGCGCGTGCGATCAGGATCGGACGGCCATGGTAGCCCTCGTCGTGGGATGCTTCCACGATGACCAGCGATCAGCCGGGAGCGCGATCGTGACCACGCGCCGCGTCGCGTGGCGCCGATCGGACGAGGTCGAGGCCGACGAGCACTGCACGCTCTCGCTGCGCGAGACCGGCCTGTCGCTGGTCGGGACGGTCATCGGCGCGGAGGATGGCGTGCCGGTCCGGATCGAATACCGAGTCCTCGCCGACCGGACCGGCCTGACGACCGCCACCCACGTCCGCGACCTGCGCGGCTTCGAGACGCGGACGATCGCGCTCGAGCGCGATGCGAAGGACCGCTGGACTGTCAATGGCGTCGCTGTCGGGTCGCTCAAGGGCTGCACGGACGTGGACCTCGGCTGCAGTCCCTCGACGAACACGCTGCCGATCCGCCGGCTCCGCCTGGCGATCGGCGCCGTACACACGATCCAGACGGCGTGGATCCGGTTCCCGGAGCTCGTGGTCGTGAAGGCGAAGCAGACCTACACGCGGCTCGACGAGTTCACCTACCGGTACGCGAGCGGCACGTTCATGGCTGACCTGACCGTCGACGACGACGGGCTGGTCGCCGCCTATGCGGACTGGCGGCGAATCGGCTACTCGGTCGGCCCCGACGACACCGAGCCGCTCGACACCCACCGCTGAGCACGGCAAACGTCCTCGGTCCGAGATTGGACGGTCAGCCGCCGTCGTCCTCGGCGGCGGCATCCTCGATCGCATCGGGGGCTTCGAGCGCGACCGACGAGAGATGGCTGGCCTCGACCATTCGCGGCTCGCCGTCGCGGTCCTTCCAGCGCGTCTGGACCATGACCTCGTCGACCTCACCGGCCATCCGGATGACCACGTTGTAGCCGGCGCCGGCGTGTTCGATCGACTCGATCGCCACCTCGTTGGCCGGCAGCGGCATCAGTGCGAGCACCTCACCGAGGTTGCGCCGGAGCTCCGGGCTGAAGTCGCCCGTGGCCCGCTCGATGTCACCGGCGGCAAGTCCATCGCACATGGCCTGGGCGCGGGCTCGAACAGCCTGCTCATCCATCGTGTTCGACCTCGTGACCGGATCGTGTCGGAGGGGTCCGCACGTCCGATGATACGGCGCCGATCCCGGTGACCGGATTCAAACTCGACGCCGAGTCGGCGGAAGAACCCGAGGGACGGCGAGGTCCTCGACGAGCAGAACGACCATCGTGCAGCCGGGCGAGCCGGACCTCGTCGGCATGACGTTGGGTCAGCAGCCGCGCCCGCCAGTCCCGCAGGCTGGAGCGGGCGCCCATCTGGTCGGCCCGGCAGGTCGCGACGATCAGGACCGGCAGCCCCTGGGTCCGGCGGGCAAGGGTCGCGAGGATCTCGAGGCTGAGGTCATCGGCCCAATGGAGGTCCTCGAACCCGAGGAATTTCGGACCGGTTCAGGCGTCGCCGATCGCGTCGACGACGTCGAGGACGAGCAGTCGCCGGCGCCGCCCGACCTCGAGCGGCACGTCCACCTGGGGGTTGGCCAGCCGATCGAGCAGCGCTCGACCGAGCGGCGCCAGATCCGGCAGGCGGCGGACGGAGCGAGCGAGATCGAGGATGGCGGCGGCCGGCACCTCCTGGTCCCGCGGGGAGAGCACGCCGATCGCGACCTGGAAGCCCGCATCCGACGCGCGCCGCTCGACCGCACCGAGCAGGCGCGTCCTGCCGATGCCCGCGTCGCCGGCCAGCAGGAGCGTCTGCCCGCGCCCATCGACGACGTCGGGAAAGCGAGCCCCGGCGAGAGCGAGGAGCTCGTCCCGGCCGACGAGGATCGGGCAGACGAGCGAACCGATCCTGGACATGTCGGAAAGTCTAGGCGCGGCTTACACCTGCGCATCGGTCGAACGACCGATCGATCACGCTCGGCCGGTGGCCGGCGCGCGCCCGGACCTCGACATCTGCGAAGATCGTGCCGATGACCCTCCGACGGACGCGGCCGACGTGACCCGACGCGGCCTCGTCCTGTTCGCGCTCATGTCGGTCATCTGGGGCATCCCGTACCTGTTCATCCGGGTCGCCGTCGAGGAGATCTCGCCGGCGACGCTCGTCCTTGCCCGGACATCGATCGCGGCGGCAATGCTTCTGCCGTACGCGATCGCCAGGGTCGATCTGCGCGCAGTGCTCGCCCGCTGGCCATGGGTGGTCGCCTTTGCCGCCGTCGAGATCGCGATTCCGTGGATTGCCCTCGGGTCGGCCGAGCAGCACGTGACGAGCTCCCTCGCGGGGCTCCTGATCGCTGGTGTTCCGCTCGTCGGGACCGTGTTCGCTCTCGCCACCGGCGGCGTGGATCGGCAGGGCCGGACCGGGCTGCTGGGGCTGCTGATCGGGCTGGTCGGGGTGACGGCGATCGTCTGGGGCAACTTTGCGACGACCGACTTCACCGCCCTGCTCGAGATCGCCGTCGTCGTGGTCGGTTACGCCGTCGGGCCGGCCATCCTGGCGCGCCGGCTCGGCGGGCTGCCGTCGGTCGGGGTGATGGCGATGTCACTGACGATGTGCGCGCTCGTCTACGTCCCGATCGCGGCTGTCCAGTGGCCGACCGCGGTGCCGTCGCCGAACGTGTTCGCGGCGGTCCTGATCCTCGCGGTCATATGCACGGCCGCGGCATTCCTCGTCTTCGCGGCGCTCATCGACGAGGTCGGTCCGGTCCGGGCGACGGTCATCACGTATGTCAACCCGGCGGTGGCCGCCATCCTCGGCGTGCTGGTCCTGCGCGAGGACTTCACTCCTGCAATGGGGCTCGGGTTCGTCCTCGTGATCCTTGGATCGACCCTTGCGACACGCCCCGGGCGCGAGACGACCGCGCTGAGCCCGTCGCCCGGGGACGTCGGACTGGTCGCGGCCGACCGCTGACCGCGGATCGGGCCGGCAATCGCCGGAGGGCGCACGTCCCGATCAATCAGAGCCAGACCGAGGCGACCGTCGTGACAACGAGCACCGCAAGCAGCAGCCTCACCATCCCGCGCCGTCGCTCGTTGGTCAGCAGGCCGTTGATCGCCCCGCCCGCCGCGGCCCACAGCGCGGCGCTCGGCACGATCACCGCCATCATCGTGGCGGCGACGACGATCGCGCCGTCAACTGCCGACAGCCCGGGCGGCCGGAACGTCGTGATCGCACCGAGCGCGAAGATCCACGCCTTCGGGTTGATGACCTGGAAGCCTGCCGCCTGGATCACTCCGAGGGGCCGCGCCAGCTCCCCTCGCGCGAGGCCATGGGCGCTCGCAATCCGGAACGCTAGATACAGCAGATAGATCGATCCGATCACTTTCATGGCGAACGCGAGTCCCGGCACGGTGGTGATCAGTGCCGCCAGGCCAGCCGCCGCGGCGAGGGTCATCGCGCCGACACCGAGGGCGGTTCCGACGACGTGACGGACGGTCCGCAGCAGGCCGAACTCGGCGCCCGACGCCCACAGCAGGACGTTGTTCGGGCCCGGCGTGACCGAGCTCACGAACGAGAACGCGATGAGCGCGAGGATCGTGTCCACCATCCGCACGCTAGGTGAGCCGGCCCGGATCGTCTTGTACGATCCTGCGATGGAGGTTCCGCCGAGCACCCAGGTGATCCGCGCGTGGCGACCGCCGGTCAGCGGGGTCCGGGAGGTCTTCCACGCCACGTTCACGACGCACGCCTATCCGCCCCACATCCACGACGTCTGGACCCTGTTCATCGTCGACCGGGGCGCGATCCGCTACGGCCTCGCCGGCGACCAGCACGCCGCTGGCCAGACGCGGGTCACGGTGCTCCCGCCCCATGTCGTCCACGATGGCCGGCCGGCCACCGGCACCGGGTTCCGCAAGCGCGTCCTCTATCTCGAGACAAGCGTCCTCGGCGAGCACCTGATCGGCCCCGCCGTCGACCGGCCGGTCGTCCCCGACCCGGATCTTCGCGCCGATGTCGCGGCCCTCCACGACGCCCTCGAGTGCGCCGACGATCTGCTCGAGGCGGAAACCCGCCTGGCGTTCGTCGCCGAGCGGATCCGCCGCACGCTCGGCGAGCTTGCCGTCGAACGGGAGCGGGCGCCCGCCCAGGTCCTCGCCGAGCGCCTCCGGACGTATCTCGATGACCACCTGTTCGAGCCGGTTACGATCGCCGCTGCGGCAATCGCGATCGGCGCGGAGCCCACCCGGGTCGCCCGCTCGTTCTCGTCGGTCTACCGGATCAGCCCACACGTGTACGTCACGGGCCGTCGTCTCGAGGCCGCCCGAGAGCGGATCCTCGGCGGACAGGACCTGGCCGACGTGGCGGCCGAGGTCGGGTTCCACGACCAGGCCCATCTGTCGAGGCGGTTCAGCCGGTTCCTCGGCACGACGCCGGGGCGATTCCGGAGCGCGAGTCGGGCGGCGGTCCAGGCGAGCCCGTGACCCACGAGCCCGCGCCGGACCGACCTGGCGCGACCGGCCCACTCGGCGCATCCGTCCGTGTCGAGGCGCTCGATCTCGACGCCTACCTCGCGGCAATCCCCAGCCTCGCGGCCCTGGTCGTCGACGCGGTCGAGGGCGGCGCGTCGGTCAACTTCATGGCCGGCGTGACGGTCGACGAAGCGGCCGCTTGGTGGTCCGCCCGGATCGCCGACATCGCCGACGGGACGACGACCGCCTTCGTTGCCCGCGAACCGGCCGGAGATGCTCGCCCGGGGGGACCCGCCGTCATCGGGTCGACCCTCCTGATCCGGTCGCGCAACGCCAACTCCCCGCACCGCGCCGAGATCGGCAAAGTGCTCGTCCATCGCGCGGCTCGGCGGCGCAGTCTCGGTCGGGCCCTGATGGCCGCCGCCGAGGAGCGTGCCCGGGCGGACGGACGCTGGCTGCTGATCCTCGACACCGAGGCACACAGTACGGCCGACAGCTTCTACCGCTCGCTGGGCTGGCAGGTCCTCGGCACGATGCCGAACCATACGTACCGATCCGACGGCGTCCTCGCCCCGACGACCTACTTCTGGAAGGATCTCCGGGGCTGACGCCCGCGCGCCGCCCCGGATTGCGGAACCGTCAGAACGAGAAGCACTCGAAGAGATCGCCGATCTCGCCACGTCCATCCCGGGGCGGCGCCGGCGGACCCGCCAGCGCTCCCGGGGCGGCGGCCTGGTAATCACCGCCGACCGGGGTCGCCGTGTCGAAGCGGTGGTTGACCGAGGCGAGCGTCGGCAGCCCGAAGACCCCCTCGATGAACTTCAGGATCGAGCCGAGCTCGTAGGTCGATCCCTCGAGGTGGCCCGGCTTCGCCCACGGTGAGATGACCCACGTCGGGATCCGGATGCCGAGGCCGAATGCATCGAGCTGCGGCGGCGCCACGTGGTCGAAGTACCCGCCATGCTCGTCGTACGTGATGATGTAGGCGGAGCTCTCCCATGCCGACGACTGGCGCAGGGCGTTGACGCATTCCTCCTGGATCCCCATGCCGACCGCGACGCTCGCCGGCGGATGCTCGTCCCAGCCGCGGGCGTAGCTCGGGATCAGGAACGAGACCTGGGGCAGGCGATCGGTTCGCAGGTCGTTCAGGTACGAGCCCTTGCTGCCGCGCGTCCGGTTGTCGTGGGCATAGCGCTTCCAGAAGACCGCCACGTTGTCGGTGTTGCCGTAGGGCACGCTGTCCCAGCCGAGGTTGTAGATCTTCCAGGTGATCCCGGCCGCGTCGAGCAGGTCGAGGATCATCGGGTAGTCGTAGATCCCGTAGCCCCACTGGCCGTTCGTCGTGACACCGCCTGATGTGCCGGCCATCAGATACAGCCGGTTCGGCCAGGTCGGGCCGAGCAGCGAGCAGAAGAAGTTGGCGCACAGGGTCGAGTCGGCGAAGAGCGAGTAGTAGAACGGCAGCTCGGCGGCTGTGTAGTAGCCCATCGACCAGATCCCCGAGTGGGTCATGAAGCCGTCCATCGCGCCGTTGTCCCACTGCCCGTGGACGGCATTCCAGTCGTGCGGGACGTCCGGCGTGCCGAGATCGGTGAAGCGGTAGGGCGCGACCGACCCGCCGCTCCCGTCCGGCTGGGCGTAGCCCGCGGGCGGACCGAACCCGGCGGCCTGGACCTGCGGCGCATAGCCGAAGTAGTGGTCGAAGGAGCGGTTCTCCTGACAGGCGACGACAATGTGCTCGATCGGGGTGTCGGCGCCAGCGCGCGTCCTCGCCTGGAGCGCGGTCGTGAACAGGCCGCCGCCGGCGATGGCGGCGCCGGCCGCCACCGAGCCCTTCAGGAACGTTCGACGAGACAGGCTGCCGGCAATCGGCCGGCGGGTCGAGCGTGGCATCGGGACCTCCTGGTGCTGGCGAGGACGAGGGACGAGCGACCGTGTCGGCTCGAATCTAGACCGTTCGATCGCATGTGACGTTTCCGGACGATGCACGTCGGGTTGCCGCGGTGCACCGCCCAGCATCGCATTGCGGCCACCACGGGAAACCCGGACGATCCGACCGGCGTCTCCGGGCCGAGCGCGGTTCTCCGAACCACCACCTTGGAGACGTCACCCCATGGATCCGATGACCCTGACCATTCGCCTGCCCGGCTCACGCACCCGATGGCTCGCCCTCGGGCTTGCCGCCGGGTTGGCCGCAGCGTCGATCGCGTCGCCGCTCTTCGCTCCACATCGCACCCTTGCGGCCGATCCATCGACCCCAGCCGAGCACACGATCTCGGTCGCCGGCGTCGGCACGGTCGTGACCGCGCCGGATACCGCCGATCTCCGTCTCGGTGTCTCCTTCACCCGCTCGACCGTGAAAGCCGCCCGCGCCGACGCCGCGACCGCGATGACGAAGGTGATCGCGGCGCTGACCGGGCTCGGAATCGCCGCCAAGGACATCCAGACCACGAACGTGATGCTCCAGCCGGCATACGATTACTCCGCCAACCTCAATCCCCCGCGAATCACCGGCTATACCTTTGCCAACAGCGTCGCGGTCACCGTCCGCGACCTCGACAAGGTCGGCGACGCGATCGACGGTGCGCTCGCGGCAGGGGCCACGTCATTCGACGGCGTGTCGTTCCGGGTCGACGATCCGGCGAAGGCTCAGCAGCAGGCGCGGACCGACGCGATGACCCAGGCCAGGGCCCATGCCGACACGCTGGCCGCGGCCGCGGGCGTCGCAATCGCAGGTGTCGCGTCGATCAGCGAGACGGCCGCCCAGACGCCCTATCCGGTCTTTTTCGGGGCAAACGCCGCAGGTGCCCCGACCAAGGATGTCGCGACCCCGATCCAGACCGGGACCGCCGACGTGACGATCACGGTCTCGGTCGTCTACCTGATCGGCTGAAGCGCCGAGGCCCGGTTGACCGTCACGGACTCGTCCGCGTCTGCCGACCCGGTGGCCGGATCGACCTTGTCGCCCATGCCCCCGACGGGTTCATCTGCCAGCTGTTCCGGATGATCGCCAGGCATGTCGCGCCACCGGCCGGCCTGCGCTCACCATCCAGTGGGGCACAGAGGCGCGCCTCGCCGAGCCGTTCGGCGCAACGAGGACCGAGATCCGCTCGGTCAAGCGAACCTACGTCTTCCGGTACCGCTCGGCTCGGGACTTCCTCGAGTACTGGCGGACCTTCTACGGAGCCACCCTGAACGCGTTCGAGTTCGTCGGCGAAACTGGCCGACCCGCACTGGAGGCCGACATCCCGTACCTGATCGCCAGGATGAACCGGGCGACCGATGGCACGATGAACGTGCCGACCGAGTACCTTGAGACGGTCATCACCAAGCGCTGAGGAGCCGTGGTCCCGCCGGGCTGGACCCTGTCATCAACCGGTGACGTGGGCAGCGAGGCGGCTTTTCGGCTACTTCGTCTTCGCCGCGCCGTCCTTCGTCTTGGTCTGCTTCGGCTTCTTTGGGGTCTTCGCCTTCTTGTCCATCGCGTGATCCTCCGAGATGCCTGGGTCCGGCGATTCTCGCACGGCCGGGTGGATCGCGACATGCCTCCTCGACACGGGACGCGGCGTGCTGAGCACGCCAGGACCGATCAGGCGGTTGCCGGCTCCATTCGCTCGACGAAGTCCGCCCGCCAGGCCGGCGCCTCGAACGGGTTGGCGAAGTATTCCGTCATCCGGCTGATCTTGCCGTCGCGGACCGCGCCGATCCCGACATAGCTGACCGGAACGCCGTCGCCGTAGTCGATCGAGCCCTCGACCACGAACATGTCGCCGCCGCCAACCATTCGCCGGTAGGAGAATCTGGGACTCGTGCCGGACTTTTCCTGGTACACCTCGGCCATCCGCTGCGCGGCGGCGAGGGTCATCCGTTCGCCGGACTGCGGCCACTCCTGGACGAAGTCGTCCGTGGCGAATTCCTGGATGAGCCCGGCGACCTTGGCGAAGTCACCGGTCTTCAGGACCGCCTCGAACGCGGCCGCCATCTCCTGCACGCTGGCCATGGGATCTCCCTGATGCGGATCGTGGACCGCCAGCGTGCACCTCGGCTGACCCGCGGGCAAGTCGTTTATCCACTCGTTGTCGCCGGAGCCTTGTCGCCGATACGATCCAAGGTCATCGGCGACCGTGCGTTCTGCATGTGCCCGTCGTGTATGTGGGTGTGACGACCACGATGGCGATCGCCGAACCGACCGAGAGCGCCTACGAGCGAGCATTCGAGGAGCACTGGACCGACGTGTTCCGGTTTGCCCTCGCCTGGACGAACGAGTGGACGGCGGCCGAGGACCTGGCCCAGGAGGCCTTTGTCCGGCTCTGGAACCATCGCCACCAGCTCGACTGGAGCAGGCCCGTCATGCCGTGGCTGCTCGTCGCCACGAGGCGGCTTGCCACGGACCGGTTCCGGCTCCTGCGGCGCCGCCTGGCCGCCCCGACGCATGCTGCGGCGATCGACACCGATCCGGCCCTTCGGACGCGCTGGCTCGATGTCAGCACGGCCATGGGAGACCTGTCGTCCCTGGAACGAGCGGCCCTCGTGATGACTGCCGTCCAGGGTGCGACCTACGAAGAGGCCAGCCTCGTGCTGGGAACGACCGCCGGGGCACTGCGAGCCGCCGTCAGCAGAGCCCGAGCGAAGTTGGAGAACGCCTGATGCCCAGGGACCGCGTGAGCCGCCTGCTCGACGAGTTCAGCGCCGTGACGAACGCGGCGCCCCTACCCGAATCCCCCGCCCGGAGAATTGTCATGACGAACCGCCTGCCCCT